>JALOPB010000270.1 GCA_025454115.1 Desulfobacterales bacterium
ATGTCAGAAAGGCCCCCTCATTCACCTCATAATTGAGTCGCCCTTTCAAGTAAGTTGGGTCTTTTCTGTGGGAGCGGCTTTCCAGCCGCGATGAGCCGACTTCGCCATAGCAGCCTCGACTGCGACGGCTGAATCGAGACTGAAAGCCTTCCCCAAAAAACCTTTTTGCCGATAAAGTGGCGCTGAGCACCATGGTTTGCTTAAAACGTACCACCGCTGACGCAGCGAAACCATCTCCGGTCTTCGTGCCCCGATCGGATCCTCACTTGACGCCCCCGCTTGGTCGTGATTTTATGCCTCCATTCTGATGTCGTTGCGTCGTCATTCCGGCACGCTGTTAGCCGGAATCCACTGGATTTCTGGATGCCGGATCCGTCATCCCGGAGTCGATCCGGGATCGGCATGACGGTACTATTCCGAAGCGATTATTCTTTTCAAACCAGAAAGGAGCACCACATGCCGGTTGCAGATTACTCAACCTATTGCCGGATGATCGACCGGGCATTATCGGGGCACTTCGCCTATCCCGCCTTCAACGTCACGTCCATGGCCACCGCCAGTGCGGTTCTCCGGGGGCTGGCCGAATCCAAGAGCGACGGCATCATCCAGGTGTCGACCGGCGGCGGTGCGTTCGCGGCGGGTTCGATGGTGAAAGACATGGCCCTGGGAGCCATGGCCATCGCCGACTACGTTCACCGGGTCGCCGACCGATATCCGGTCTACGTGGCGCTGCACACGGACCACTGCCAGGCGGATAAGCTGAGCCAGTTCGTGATCCCCCTTATCGAGGAGACCGAGCGACGCCGCGCCAGTGGGCTGCCCAACCTCTTCAACAGCCACATGTTCGACGGCAGCGCGCTGCCGCTCAAGGACAACCTCGATATCGCCGTCAAATTGCTGGAGCGCTGTCATTCCAGCGAGATTATCCTCGAGATCGAGGCTGGGGTGGTGGGCGGCGAGGAGGACGGTGTCAAGGCGCAGGCCTCGGCCAAACTCTACACCACGCCCGAGGACACTCTGGAGGTCGCCCGGCGGCTGAATGCGGTCAGGGGCGCCCGCTACCTGCTGGCCGCCACGTTCGGCAACGTGCACGGCGTCTACAAGCCGGGTCAGGTGAAGCTCAAGCCTTCGATCCTGAAGGACTGCCAGGATGCGGTGGTAAAGGCTTACGGCGAAACGGCGCGGTTTGCGCTGGTCTTTCACGGCGGATCCGGATCCACTCCGGCGGAGATCAGCGAGGCGGTGGACTACGGCGTGGTCAAGATGAACATCGACACCGATACTCAATACGCCTTCACCCGCCCGATCGCCGACCACATGTTGAAAAACTACGACGGCGTCCTCAAGGTAGACGGCGAGGTCGGCAGCAAGAAAGCCTACGATCCCCGCACGTATCTATCGGCTGCGGAGAAAGCCATGGCCGAGCGTGTGAAGCAAGCCGTGAAAGACTTGCGCGGCGAGGGGACGTCGCTCTTCAAAGCTGGATGCCCTTAATTAAGGATGAGTTTATGAACGTGCAACCGGAGCAGCTTGAAATTCAGGCTTTGGGGGAGTGCCGAATCGACTCGCCGATCAAGGGGATCCGCTTTCTGGAAAACGGGGATCGGGTGCTGGTATCTTCCAGCCTGGACGCCGTCAGCGGGGTTATCTCAGCGGGCGGCCGGCTGCCGGCCTTTGAAAAGGCCGGACCCCGATCGAAGATTTACTTCGATCCCTCCAAGCTCAAGTGCGGCATCGTCACCTGCGGCGGTCTCTGCCCGGGCCTGAACGATGTGATCCGTGCGGTGGTGCTGAGCCTGTACCACAATTACAAGGTCAAAACCGTGTTCGGCTTTCCTTATGGGTATGAGGGGCTGACCTACCGCTTCGGCCATGCGCCGGTCGAATTGAATCCGGAGGCGGTCAGCCGCATCCACGAGTACGGAGGGACGATCCTGGGGTCCTCGCGGGGGCACCAGGACATCGGCGAGATGGTCGACACGCTGGACCGCATGAATATCGGCATTCTCTTCGCGATCGGCGGGGACGGCACGCTGCGCGGTGCCCAGGCGATTGCCGAGGAAATCCGGCAGCGGGGCTTGAAGATCAGCGTGGTCGGCATCCCCAAGACCATCGACAACGATATCTCCTACGTGGAGCGATCCTTCGGCTTCGAGACGGCCGTGTCCGAAGCGGTCAAGGCCATCGACGCCGCGCACACCGAGGCCAAGGGCGCCCGCAACGGGATCGGGCTGGTCAAGCTCATGGGCCGGGACTCCGGCTTCATCGCCGTCTTCGCCTCGCTGGCGCGCAGCGATGTCAATTTCTGCCTGATCCCCGAATCCCCGTTTTCGCTGGACAAGCTGATGGAGGGATTGTGCGACCGGCTGCAACGGCGCGGCCATGCAGTGGTTGTCGTGGCCGAGGGCGCCGGCCAGGACCTCATGCAGACCAGCGGCGCTTGCGACGCGTCGGGCAACCTCCGCCATGGCGACATCGGCGTCTTTCTGAAGGAGCGGATCGGGGACTACTTCCATAACCTGAAGATGGATGCCACGCTCAAATACATCGACCCGAGCTATACCATCCGCGGCGTACCGGCCAACCCCCATGACTCCGCCTTCTGCCTGCTGCTCGGTCAGAACGCCGTACACGCAGGCATGGCCGGCCGCACCAATGTGGTGGTCGGATTCTGGATGGGCACTTTCACGCATGTGCCCATCCCGCTGGCGGTCTCGCAACGCAAGAAAGTGGACCCCGAAAGTTGGGTTTGGAGCAGTGTTCTGACCAGCACGGGCCAGCCGAAGGACATGCGCTGAGCCTGGGGCGGACGCTCTTCGGCAGGGCGCGGAACGGCGGCGACAAGCGCGTACCCGGTAATCGATTCAATAGCAACTTCTCTCTGATTTCCCGGGCGGAAAGCATGACGAAGGCGAACCATCGTGCTGGGATGAAAAACCTGCTCATCGGCCGATTCTGCATGGTGCTGGCAGTTCTTTTGCTCTCAGTCGCGGTATGGGCCGGCGAGCATCCTAAACTCGTCATTCTGCTTGACTCATACGGCCGCAATGTTGCCCCCTTCAGCAATGTGATCGCAGTTTTTCGAACCGAGCTGCTCTCGCAATCGCCTGAGGCGATCGACCTCCATGAGATTTCGCTGGAGACGGCACGCTTTGCCCAGCCCGAACACGAAGTCCCTTTCGTCAATTTTCTCAGAGAGCGTTTCGCAGGTCGCAATCCGGATCTGGTGGCGGCCGTCGGGGGCCCGGCGTTTACGTTTTTAGTGCGGCATCGCGACCACCTTTTTGCGGACACACCGGTATTGGTCACCGGTGTGGCGGAGCAGATCTTGCAGTCCGGAGCGCTTCCCCGGAATACCGTCGTAGTTCCTCTGCGAGTCGATCTTCAAGGCCTGGTAGAGGGTATTTTGAAAGTGCTGCCCGACACTGAGAACATCGACGTTATTTTAGGCGCTTCCGCTCTCGAACGCTTTTGGTTAGATGAATGCCGGCGTGATTTTGAACCTTTCTCCAGCCGGGTCAAATTTACCTACCTTGACCAGTTGCCTTTCAAAGAGATTATAAGGCGGGTTGCCAGCTTGCCGGCCGGCTCCGCGATTTTTTTCGGCCTGCTGGTCGTGGACGCCGCCGGAACTCCATACGATCCGGGAGAGGCGCTGAAAGCGATCATCGCCAGTGCAACCGCCCCCGTGTTTGCGTTGCATGAAACCTTTTTCGGCATCGGGACTGTCGGAGGCCGTCACTTGCAGGAGCGCGCATCGGCCTTGCAAGCCACTGAGGCGGCCCTGCACCTGCTCCAGGGCCGGATGCCTGCGAGCGCCTCAAGCTCGGCACTGCCTTCCGGAGCCCCGGTTTACGACTGGCGTGCCCTTCAGCGCTGGGGCATCCGTGAAAACCGGTTGCCGCCCGGAAGCACGGTTGAATTTCGTCCCCCATCCCCGTGGAGCCTTTATCGATGGCATATTGCCGGCGGGGTAATCTTATTGATATTTCAAGCACTTTTGATTGCCAGGCTGCTGGTTCAAAAGCGCTACCGAGTGCGCACCGAACGTGAGCTGAAGCGAAGCGAGCAAAGGCTGCGGCTGATCACCAATGCCCTGCCGGTACTCATCGCCTATGTCGATTCCGAGCAGCGCTATCGGTTCAACAACGATGCGTACAAGACGTGGTTCGGAGTCAACGCCGAGGCGGCATTGGGGCGCACGATCCAGGAGGTGGTCGGCGAGCGGTTTTACCGGAGTGTTCGTCCCTATCTGGAGAGAGCACTCTCGGGCGAGCAGGTGCGATTCGCCCAGGACATCGAATTGGGCGGGGGGCGCATGGTTTCGGTGGAAGCCATATACGTTCCGGACATGGATGAAGTAGGGGCCGTGCGCGGGCTTTATATCCTGGCAATGGACGTTACCGAACGAAACCTCGCCCGGCAGGAATCCAAACGCCTGCAGGACGAACTTTTGCATGCCGGCCGGATTTCCACCATGGGGGAATTGGCGGGAGCGCTCGCGCACGAGATCAACCAGCCTTTGAGCGCGATCATGAGCAACGCCCAGGCGGCCAGGAGGTACCTGAACGCACCGACGCCTGATCTCGAAGAGGTGAGAGAGATCCTAGACGACATTGTGAAAGACAAAGACCGAGTTCGAGTCGATCGACCTTAATTTGCTTTTTCGAGAGGTGGTCGGGCTCCTGCACAGCGATGCTGTGATTCGCAATGTCACGGTTTCGACCGAGCTTGACCCCTTGCTCCCTTTGGTGAGGGGGGACCGGATTCAACTGCAGCAAGTTGCTCTGAACTTGATGCTGAACGCATTCGAGGCTATGAATGAACGCGCAAACGGAGAGCGGGGGGTCTTGATTCGGACCGGCCGGAAAGACGATCAGATTCTGGCGGCCGTCGCCGACATCGGCCATGGCATCGCGGCCGGAGAAGCCGAGAAAATCTTCAAGCCGTTTTATACCTCCAAACCGCAGGGTTTGGGCATGGGACTGTCCATATGCCGTTCGATCATCAACAGCCATCATGGCCGTCTCTGGGTTGAAAACAACCCGGATTGCGGAGCGACGTTTTACTTCAGTCTGCCCGCTCCAGCACAGGATCTGATTTCAAAACAGGGATGACGGAACTCCTTCCCACAGTCTTCGTCGTGGATGACGATGCTTCGGTTCGAAAAGGCCTGGAGCGCCTGCTGAAATCGGCTGGCTTCCGCTCGGAAGGCTGTGCTTCAGCCGAGGAATTTCTGGATCGCTGGGAACGGCACCCGGCTCCGGGCTGCGTGCTGCTCGATATCCAGATGCCCGGCTTGGACGGTTTTCAGCTGCAGCAGAAACTGCAGACCGCCACACACCCGATTCCCATCATTTTCATCACAGGCCATGGCGATATCCCGTTGTCCGTCAGGGCCATGAAGGCGGGAGCGGTGGACTTCCTGTCCAAGCCTTTTCGGGACGATGACCTTCTCGACGCCATTCAACAGGCCATCCTGCGCGACCGCCAGCAACGCCTCGTCCGATCGGAACGGGATGCGGTTGCAGCGCGTTATGCGACGTTGACCGCACGGGAACGGGAGGTGATGACGCTGGTGGTCCTCGGCCGGCTGAACAAGCAGATCGCCTATGAACTCGGAGCCAGCGAGAAGACCATCAAGATTCATCGCAGCCGGGTCATGGAAAAAATGAAGGCATGCCCTCCGGCTCAACCGGCGTTTAGCTTACCCGGTCCGGCTCGCACATGCCACGCCCTGCGCGTGGATATTGGACCAAGGTCCTATTCCAACGATATCATGGAATGAACCGGCCCGGACATTTCCAAGCCCGTGCGCACCATCGCCGAAGGCATGGCTCTCATGATGGTAAAGGTCGAGGCCCGTGAGTACCATCTGGAGTCGTTGATCAAACCAAAGGAGGACCCCCATGTTCACCCATATCCTATGCCCCACCGATTTAAAGGAAAGAGCCTTGATCGCCTTGAAGAAGGCCGTTCAGATCGCCCACCAATTCAACGCCAGAATAACGATGCTGAACGTGCACGACGAGTTCCTCAACAAAGAGGAGCGCGAGATGCTGAGGGTCAGCTTCGATTCTTTGAAAGCCGAATACGATAAAGTCGCTGTGGAATCGCGCGAGCAGATGCGTGCGGCGATCCGACAGCTGAATGCCGAAGACATCCAGGTGGTTTATAAGTTGAGCGAGGGAAAGCCGGCCAAGAAAATTGTTAAAGTGGCGGAGAAGCTGGGCGCCGACCTCATCGTCATGGCCACCGACGGCAGAGACAGCATCAAGGACTTCGTCACCGGCACCATCACGGAGCACGTCATCAACCACGCGTCCTGCCCCGTGCTGGTGATCCCCTGTAAACTGAAGTCATAAGGTTCAGAAACGATCCCGAATGCAAAGAGCGCCGGGAGACGGCCTCCAGTTATGTGCAGGTAGGTGAAAATTGATGAAGCAGAAGGTAATGGGGGCTCTCGAGAGCGCCAGGGCCGATCTCGATCAGGCTATCGCCGATCTTGAAAAGCTGCCCGAAATCGACGCCGAAACCGTGGGCTACACCGCCCACAAGCTGAAAAACTACCTGACCGTCGTCGGTGCGACGGCGGAGCTGCTTGAGGTTTATTTGGCCGGCCACCCGGATGAGCAGGTGAAAATCTGGATCGAGGGTCTGCAGCACGCCATCCATCTGATGAAACACGATGTCGGACGGCTCATGATTTCAGCCAATGGAACGGAGCTGAAGCTCAAGCTTGAAAAGGTGGACATCGCCCTGCTTGCTTTCAGAATGTGCAACTTCTACCGGCACAAGGCCGCGTGGAAGAAAATAGAGATCAACTCGGAGTTCGAGTGCGATGGCTGTTTGGCCTGGACCGATCGCGTATCCGTTGCCGTCGTTCTGGATAATCTGCTGTCCAACGCGCTTAAGTTCTCGGAAACCGGGAAGCAGATTTGGGTCGGTGTGCGTGCGGAGCCGAACCATATTGTCTGCACAGTGCGCGATGAAGGACCTGGCCTCAGCGCGGAAGATCAGACCCGCTTGTTTCAAAAGGGCGTCCGGTTGTCGAATTCCCCGACGGGCGGCGAGCCGACGCTGGGATACGGGCTTGTCATCGCCAAGGATCTGGTGGAAAAGCTCAATGGGAGCATTTGGTGCGAAAGCCAGCCGGGGCAGGGCGCTGGCTTCCACGTCCGGTTGCCCGCCTTCAATCCTTCCTTGTCCGCTCCTGAATAGGGGGTTGGGGGGATTTAAAATCGAATTCCTGAGACGGCTCGTCTTACTCGATAACCAGCTAATCGCGATAGAAGGAGGGGATATGGCACTCAAAGTCAACACGGCCGTCAAACGGCCGGGAATCTTCGTTGTGGCCCCCATCGGATCCATCGACGCCGCCGGCAACGCGGTCTTTCAGGAAAAGGTGGCCTCTGTCATCAACCAGAACCCCGATGTGATGGTTTTCGACATGGAATACACGGATTACATCAACAGCATGGGGATCCGCGTACTGGTCAAAGCCAAGAAAACCATGAAAAAGAGCGGAGGGAAGATCATGTTCATCAACCTCCAGCCTCAAATCAAAAAAGTGTTTGAAATTTTGAATGCACTGCCCTCGCTCAACGTATTCGCGAGCATCCAGGAACTCGACAGTTATCTGGATGCCATGCAGGCTCCAGGTCGCCTGGCTGGTCGGAATGCATGCATCGATAAAATCCAAATGAGGCTTGGAAGTCGGATTCCGTTTCCTTTAGGCTTGCAAAACACGTCAAGGGACTCGCCGGTTTTAACGGTTTTCAATTTTACCGAATAGCTCAATCCGCGAGGATAGGACCAAGGTCCTATTCCAATACTCCAGACATATCTGGTAGCTCCAGACATATCTGGTAGATATGCAAACAGTTTGTTTCTAATACGAGGGAGTCATCGCTGGTCGGGCATTCCCCCACTTGCTCACCCATTCCCAAATGACCTTTCCCGGCCTTGAGTGAGAGAAGATCGCTCGAAAGGAGATTGCGTGAACAATATTCTGCGAAGTTTGATATGCGCCCTGCTGTTAGGAGTCACGGGAATCCAGTCGGAGGCATACGACTATCCCTTGAAAGATCCCTACCTGGCGACGGTCATCGGAACTCCCGAGGAATTCCAGCCGAAGCTGCCCGAAAAGATCGATTATAATTTGCTGAGCCTAAACGTTTTCCCGGATCGCACCCCTCCCGATGTTTTCTGGTATCAGCGCGACTTTCGTTACTCGCTTACCTATCAAAAGGAGGAGGCGCCGCTGATTTTCGTGATTGCCGGGACCGGCAGCGCCTTTTATTCGTCCAGCATGATCTTTTTCCAGCAGATCTTTTACCAGGCCGGATTCCACGTCATCTGCCTCTCCTCGCCCACCAACATGAATTTCATCGTCACAGCCTCCGAGACGAGCCTGCCCGGCAACATTATCGAGGACGCGAAAGACCTGTACCGGGTGATGACCATGATCTGGGAGCAGGTCAAAGGCCGGATCAAAGTTTCGGAGTTCCATCTGACCGGCTACAGTCTGGGAGCCTCCGAAGCGGCCTTCGTTGCCAAATTGGACGAAGAAAAGCGAGCGTTCAACTTCAAGAAAGTTTTGATGATCAACCCGGCAGTGAGTCTGTATACCTCGGCCCAGATTCTGGACGGTATGGTGCTGCGGGCTCTGCCCGGAGGCCCGGACACCTTCGACGCCTGGTTCCAGAAGATTTTCCAGAAGTTCGCGGAAATGTACAAAATCATGGGCCATCAGGATCTGACTCACGACTTCCTTTACGAGGTGTACAAGACCTTCTATAAGGCCGAGCCGCCCAAGCAGGAAAACATGGCCGGGATGATCGGGGCCGTGTTCCGCTTGTCGGCCGGCAACATGCTTTTCACCTCCGACGTGATGACCCACGCCGGCGTGATTGTCCCCAAGAACCGGGTGCTCTCGAGCGCCGATTCGCTGACCGACTACTTCAAAGTCGTCATGCGGGCCACGTTCGTCGACTACTTCAATGAACTTCTCTTCCCTTACTATAAGGCCAAACACCCCCACATCACGCCGGAGATGGCCATCGAAGTTGACAGTCTGCGCTACATCGAAGGCTACTTGCGGAGCACGCCCAAAATCGGCCTGATGGGCAATGAAGACGACCTGATCCTGACGCCGGAGGATCTGGGCTTCTTGAAAAGCGTATTCGGTTCCCGCGCGAAAATCTACCCGTTCGGCGGCCATTGCGGCAACATGAGCTACAGGGAGAATGTCGAGTACATGCTCAATTTCTTCACGAAATGAAAGGACAATTGAAAATGAAGCGCGCTCTGAGTCTCATGCTGCTCGCGATGGCGCTCATCTTCGCCGGTTGCGGAACGGCGCCGGTGCGCAAGGAGCCGGAAATACCCGCCAAGCGGCCTGTCAGCGAATACGTCAAACCGGATGTCACCTACACCATCGACGCCTACGACCCCTGGGAGTCGATGAACCGGCGAATTTACAACTTCAACGCCATCTTCGACGAATACGTTTTCCTGCCGGTGGTCAGGGGGTACGAGTTCGTCCTGCCGGATGTCGCTCAGACAGGTATCAGTAACTTCTTTAAAAACCTCACAGAGATCAGCAATCTGACGAACTCGCTGTTGCAGTTCAAGATCGTCAAGGCCGTCAACACGTTGGGGCGGATCGTGATCAACTCCACGGTGGGCTTGGCTGGGCTCATCGACGTGGCTGCCACGGTCGACGGTATCGAACGGGAGAACGAAGATTTCGGCCAGACGCTAGGGTTTTATGGCCTGGGGCCGGGACCCTATCTGGTGCTGCCCATATTGGGTCCTTCCAGCGTGCGGGATACGGCCGGTCTGGTGGTGGACACGGTTGTCTATAACTTAATGATGAGTGAGCTGTTCCACCAATTGGCCATCTATGACACGGAGAAAGATGTCTTAAATTATGGCCTGACTGCGCTGTATGCCATCGATAAGCGACACACCGAATCGTTCCGCTATTTCATGACGGGCTCGCCCTTTGAGTATGAACTGATTCGGAGGCTGTATTTATTGAAACGCGAATTCCTGATCGACAATTGAAAGCGGCCCAGAAACTCCCCGGCATGGGATGGAAGGAGATGCCATGAAACCGATAGGAATAATAAGAAAATCCTTGCCTGCCCTGATCCTTGTCCTCGTGTCCATGACAGCCGTTCCGCCAGGGGCATTCGGGCAGCCGGCAGACCCGCCTGTTTTCAAACCGGAAGAGTTGGAACAGATGCTGGCGCCGGTCGCCCTCTATCCCGATTCGCTGTTGGCTCAGGTTTTGATGGCGTCGACCTATCCGCTCGAAGTGGTGCAGGCCGACCGCTGGGCCAAGCAGAACAAGGATCTCAAGGGGGATTCCTTGACGGCAGCGCTTGAGAAACAGCCATGGGACCCGAGCGTCAAGTCCCTCGTCAACTTTCCCCAGGTGTTAGCCATGATGAGCGAGAAACTGGACTGGACCCAGAAGCTGGGCGACGCGTTCCTCGCACAGCAAAAGGACGTCATGGCCACCGTCCAGAACCTTCGAAAGAAGGCGGCCGAAGCCGGAACCCTGAAGACCACCAAGGAACAGAAGGTGGTGGTCGAGCAGGAGACGATCGTCATCGAGTCGGCCAGCCCTCAGGTCGTGTACGTGCCTACCTATAACCCGACGGTCGTCTACGGCACCTGGGCCTATCCGGCCTATCCGCCGGCCACCTACTACCCGCCGGGATATGTGGCCGGGACCGCCTTGTTCTCCTTTGGTGTGGGGATGGCTGTAGGGGCCGCCTGGGGGTATGCATGGGGCGGCTGCGACTGGCACGGCGGCGATGTTGACATTGATGTCAATAGAAATACCAATATCAACAACAACATTAACCGAGGGAATTACGCGAAGCAATATCAGGGCGGACGGGGAAACTGGCAGCACAACCCCGAACACCGCAAGGGGGTCTCCTACCGGGACCAGGCAACCGGCCAGAAGTACAACCGGGCATCGACGAATGAATCCGTCAAGTCCAGGGAAGATTTCCGTGGACGCAGCGAAGGGGGCCGAAAGGATCCTTCCCCCGGAGGCGCTGGCCAGGGACGGGGCCGCCAGGATATCGGTCAGCGCGGCGGCCAGGCGGAAACCAGGGATATTTCCCGCGGCGGCACTGATCCGTCGCGGGACCGCCAGGGTACCGCCCAGCGCGGCGGCGCTGAGGGCCGACCAGCAACACGAGAGGTCGGGGGGCGGGATATCTCCGGCCAGGGAGGCAGCGCTTTTTCAGGGATGGACC
>JALOPB010000034.1 GCA_025454115.1 Desulfobacterales bacterium
ATGCCGGGCAGCGCCAGGCTCAGCACCAATAAGCCGATTAGGAAAATTCGCTTCATGTCCTTCTCCTTTCATGATTGAAAGTTCGTGACGATCCGACCATCAGATTACTGCAAACACCCCCTTCAAAAACGGCAATCACTATAGTTGGCATCTCACGGACCTGTCAATACGGGCTTGTTGCCAGCAAATCGCGAAGGGTCTGCGAGGCTCAAGCAAAAAACAGGCCAGGCTCGGAGCCGGGTTCCATCGGCGTTTAATCATTCAGTATTTCGTGTCGTTCATCGGCGCGACACTCACGTGACGCGCCGATTCGATGCAAAAAAGCATCAAAAAGGTTTTATTAAATTGTAATTATTTGACAAATTTAGATGCATTTAAGCATCGTTTCATAATTAAAGTTTATTTATGTATTTTCAGTATATTGATACAAGTAAGATGCAATTACGCATCAATTTTGGTGAGCCCGTGCTTTTTCAGCTTGCGCACCACCGTGGACTGGTTGATCTGCAGGAGGGCCGCCATTTCTCGCGTGGTGCGGCAGTTGGCCGCAGCGTTCTTCAGGATGGTCCGCTCCAGGGCGTCGAGGTCGTCGGCCAGCCCGCCTCTGAGCTGCTGCCGAGCCAGCGCCGTGGACGGCAGGCTGCTGGAAGGAAGCGCAAAAGCGGCCGGGTCGAGAAGATCCGACTCGCACATGACCAATGCCATTTTGATCATGTTCTTCAGTTCGCGCACATTTCCGGGGAAGGCGTATTTTTTCAAATGCAGAAGGGCTCCCGGCGATATCCTGCGGTTGGTGCCGTATTCTCGGTTGAAATATTTCAGAAAGACGTTTGCCAGCTCAAAGATATCTTCCGGCCGTTCCCGGAGAGGCGGAATTTTAACGGTGAACGTATTCAATCTGAAATACAAATCCTGCCGGAATCGCCCTTTTCTCGCCAAGTTTTCCAGGTCGCGGTTGGTGGCGGCGATGATGGTGCAGTCCACTTTCTTCGGCGCCACTCCGCCCAGCCTCAGGACGACTTGATCGTCCAGGTATTTCAAGAGCTTCGCCTGGACGTTGGCCGACATGTCTCCGATTTCATCCAGGAAGAGCGTTCCGCCATGGGAAAGTTCGATGAGCCCGACCTTGCCTTGTTCGCGCGCACCGGTGAACGCGCCTCTTTCATAGCCGAAAAGCTCGGCCTCGAGCAGCGTCTCCGGCAGCGCGGCGCAGTTGATTTGGATGAAAGGCTTTCTGCGGCGACGGCTGCTGTGGTGGATGAACTTGGCCAGAAGCCCCTTGCCCGTCCCCGACTCCCCCAGCAGGAGAATGTTGGAGGCTTGGAGCTTCGCCAGTTTGAATGCCACCCGGAGCACCTGCCGCATGGCTTCGCTGGCCGCGACGATGTCCTGATCTTTCAGCTCATGGAGGCTGAGCTTGATCAGCTCTTCCTTGAACTTTTCGGCACGCATCCGGCTTTGCTCGAGATCGTCTCGGATGGTGTTGAGTTTGGTCATGTCACGCTCGTTGGTTACCACTAAAAAAAGGTGGCCCTGGTCGTCGAACGCCGGCGTGCCCGTCACCAGCAGGTGCTTGCCCGTACGCGGCACGTATTGGGTGATCGTCTCCTCCCGTCTGGTTTTCAGCACCTCGAGGGTGACCGAGCGGTCAAAAAGGCCGCTTTGCATGAGCGCTTCGATCGTTTTGCCGACCACTTCTTCGGCCTTGACATGGTTGAGGCGCTCGGAGGCCTTGTTGATCGTTATGACGCGGCCCTGCCCGTCGCAGACCCATATGCCGTCGGATGAGGAGGCGATGATGGCCTCCAGCTGACGGTTCAGGCGTTTGTGGGACTCAAGCTCCCGAGCGGAATCCTCGAACTGTCGCAGGGGCTGGAAATTGCAGACCGTGCCTAAAAGCGCCCTTTTTTCGCGGATGGGGGTGATGTTGGCGACAAGCTGGATTTCCCGGCCCAGCACGTGGCGTCCGAGCTGGGGCCGGCCGGTCGCCAGGCATTTTTTTATGAACACCCCCGTCTTGGGCAGCGTCTCGGAGACCGGCCTGCCGAGGACCTGATCGCTTCGTAGACCGAGGATCTCCTCGGCTTGGGCGTTGATCAAGACGATGCACCCCTGTGCATCGGTCGCGATGACCCCGTTGCTGGTGGAATCGAAGATGTGCTTGAATGAAATGGAGGAGTGCATGCCCGCTTGGCCTTTACCCTCCGATATCACAGGCGATATGCCTTGGCAATAACAAGGACTTCATCCAAACCCATTCACTTGAAACAAGTTGACTTCGCCTGCACAACGGCGATAATAAGTGCAGTAGAATTGAATCCTTCGGGCATTTCAGTTTGTTGGGCTTTCCTTTTTTCGGCGTAACTGATTCAGGACGGATACTCTAGTTGGCCGCGAAATTCTCAGATTCTGAAATCACAGCACTAATCAATGAAGGAAAACCGTTTCCTGACGGCTACCAATCTCGTTTGCAGCTGAAGGCTAAACGTGGCCACAGGGAAAGAGAATTGGAAACCCTGGGGTTGGGCGGCGATCGGTTTCGGGTCATTCTGCGTCAGAGCATGTATAATCCAGTTGATTTCTCGATTATTCTTGCACTTCTGCCCCCAGGGTCTAACACTCTTTTTCGGCTCAGGCGATATAATGGGAAAAGCCATGAACATACAAATC
This sequence comes from Desulfobacterales bacterium, assembly GCA_025454115.1. Lineage (GTDB taxonomy): Bacteria > Desulfobacterota > Desulfobacteria > Desulfobacterales > SpSt-501 > SpSt-501. The sequence goes on from JALOPB010000034.1 coordinate 2,671, forward strand.
TAATCGAGCGAGTTACTTTTTTCGATTTCCACATCCATTCGGCGACAGAGCGTTATCAGGAGTTGGGCGCCTGCGAAGATGCGTATGCCGAGCCCACGGACCGATTTTCAGATTATCAAGCCGCCCTGGAATGCCTCTTGGAGGACTGTGGTTTTCAATATCCAAGAGACTCACAACTGAAGCTTTTTTAGGAGAACGATCCATGGCCGAGCCAACTATAGAAAAGGATTTCCGTGCCAAGGTCTGCGAAAAAGTTCAGGTGGCTTCCGAAGGCATAGACCGCTATCGCGTCTTTACCCCCTTCATGTTCGAAGACGGAGATCATCTGGCAATCGTTCTTAAGCGGGAAAGCGACCAGTGGCTTCTTACCGATGAGGGCCACACCTACATGCATCTGACATACGATCTGGATGAAAAGGACCTGCAGAGGGGAACCCGCCAAAAAATCATCAGCAACGCCCTATCGAGCTTCCAAGTCGCTGACCGTGACGGCGAACTTGTATTATCTGTTCGGAACGAGCAGTTCGGAGATGCGCTTTATTCATTCATCCAGGCGTTGATGAAGATTTCGGATGTGACTTTCCTTTCCCGCGAGCGAGTCCGATCCACTTTCCTTGAGGATTTTCGTGCGCTCATGTCGGAGACGGTACCTACCGACAGGCTCGTTTTCGACTGGCACGACCCGGTTCATGACCCGCAGGAAAAATACCCCGTCGACTGCCGGGTTAACGGAATGATGAGGCCTCTTTTCGTGTATGCACTTCCCAACGACGATCGAACTCAACTGGCAACCATCAAGATCCTTCAATATGAAAAATGGGGAATTCCATTCCGCGCGATGGCTATTTTTGAAGACCAGGAGAATATAAATCGTAAGGTGTTGGCCCGTTTCAGCGATGTCTGCGAAAAGCAGTTCTCCAGCCTGGGAACCAATAGAGAGCGGATTCAAAGATACTTGCGGGATACGCTGCAAGGGGTTTGACAGGGTGCATGAACTGCGGGCATCGTTTCTATTGATACAGCCGCATGCGCCGCGTTGCCCCCGCCCCACCTCCAGTCTGCGTTGGGGCCAAGTGGTGGCCGGGTGGATCCGCAAGAGCTCCTTTGGGAGCTCACCGGGCAGGAGACCTCTGATGTCCTGGTGGCCAGGCAGGCACAGCGGCAGCGCGGATTTGAGCCCCTTGGAGCATGGCAGGTTGGCAACGAGCCATCCGTGCGGTCGTCCTTGACTCACCCCCACCTTTCTGCAATATTTTGCAAACTTTTTCAAAGGGCTGAACCCATCAACCTTTCTGCCAACAAGGAGAACACCCATGAAAACAAAACCGTTTCTGTGGTCCATCCTTATCCTCTGCGTCGCGGCCTTGGTTTCCCAGCCGGCGCTGGCGGCTGAAAAGTCGCTCAAAGTCGGCGTCTACGGCGGCTACTTCAAGGATTCCTTCGACAAGCACATTTTCCCGGACTTCACCAAGGAGACCGGCATCAAGGTCGAATCCGTGGCCGAGCCCACCGGTGAGGCCTGGCTCGTGCAGCTGGAGCAGGCCGCCAAGGCGGGAGTCGCCCCGGCGGACGTGAACATGATGGCCCAGGTCGCCATGCTGAAAGGCCAGAAAACCAAGCTGTGGGCGCCGCTCGATCTTGCCAAGATCCCCAACCACAAGAATCTGCTGCCGGTCTTCGTCCACAAATACCCGGACGGCAAGGTAGACGGGATCGGGGCGGTGTCCTGGTACATCACGCTTGTTTCCAACACCAAGGTCTTTCCCGCGGCCCCCGCATCCTGGGGCGACATGTGGAGCGCGGATAAAAAGGACAAGCTGGGCCTGCTGGCGCTTTCGTCCAACTCGTTTCTGCTGGAAGTGACCGCAACGACCTTTTTCGGCGGCACCAAGGTGCTGGACACCAAAGAAGGCATCCAGAAGGTTCTCGACAAGCTCGCCGCCGTCAAGCCCAACGTGAAGCTGTGGTACCGCGACGAGGCCCAGTTCGAGCAGGCCCTGAAATCGGGCGAAATCCCCATGGGCCAGTACTACCATGACGTGGCGACGCTCGCGAGCAAGGAGCATCCGGTGCGGTCCACCTTCCCCAAAGAAGGCGGCATTCTCGACTCGGGTTCCTGGGCGGTTACCAAGGCCTGCAAAAAGGTCGAGGAAGCCCACGTGTTCATCAACTACATGTGCCGTCCGGACATCCAGAAGAAGCTTTCGCTCAAGGTCGGCACCTCCCCGACCGTGAAAAAAGAGCTCACGGGCCTGACGGCCGAGGACTTCGCCGCGGTGTCGAGCGATATCAAGCCCATCATCCCCCGCTACGACATCTACACCGGCGCGATGAGCGACTGGATCAACCAGAAGTGGACGGAGATGATCACCAAATAGGCAAGTGAAGGGTTCAGGGTTCGGGGTTCAGGAAGAAAGACATCCTGGACCTTAATTGAATCCCTGAACCCCGAACCCTGGCACCCACAGCCATCCTTATATGAGGGTGGCGCTTCTTTTTATGGCCGGCTTAGACTTAAAGGACATCCAAAAGCGTTTCGGCTCCGTTATCGCCGTACAGAATGTCAACCTGCACATTCCTCACGGCCGGTTCGTCTGTTTTCTCGGCCCCTCGGGCTGCGGCAAGACGACGCTGCTGCGTCTCATCGCCGGCTTGGAGCAGCCCACCAGCGGCCGGGTTCTGCTCGAAGACCGGGACATTACGGACCAGCCCGCCCATCAGCGCAATTTCGGCATGGTCTTCCAGTCTCTGGCCCTTTTCCCGCACCTCACGGTGGGGGCAAACATTGCTTACAGCCTGAGGATCCGAAAAAAGGCCGCCGCCGACTGCCGGCGCCGTGTGGATGAGCTGCTCGAACTGGTGCGGCTGCCCGGCTATGCCGAGCGGCACATTTCCCAACTCTCCGGCGGCCAGCGCCAGCGCGTGGCCATCGCACGGGCGCTGGCGATCGAGCCGCGATTGTTTCTGCTGGATGAGCCGCTCTCGGCCCTGGACGCCAAGCTGCGCGAGGACATGCAGCTCGAGCTGCGCATGCTGCAGCAGCGCCTGGGGATCACCACCATCCTGGTGACCCATGACCAGCGCGAGGCCATGACCATGTCTGACCTGATCGTGGTCATGGGCACCGACAACCAGGTTCATCAGATGGGCAGCCCGCTCGAGATCTACCGCCATCCGGCCGACACCTTCGTGGCGGATTTCATCGGAACGAGCAACCTGCTGAAGGGAGTTTGCGGCAGCAGCCGGCAGGTGACGGTATCCGGGAAGGCCCTGAGCGTCGAGGTGCTTCCGTCCGGTGTCGCAGCCGGCAGCGAGGTCAACATCTCCATCCGCCCGGAAGACATCTTTGTCCTGGCCGGGGCCCACGAGGGAGAGAACCACCTTCAGGGACGGGTGGCGTTCGTGCGCGACACCGGTTCGAGCGTTGAGATCTACCTCGACTGCAACGGCTTTCAGATCATCAGCCAATCCACCCCCAAGAGCCGCCCTGCGGTCCGGCAGGGCGAACCGGCCACGGCGGTGCTGCCGCCGGCCGCCTGCGTGGTGCTGAGCACATGATCGGAAGACCGCCCAAAGGCCTGCGCGCCCGCCTGCCGATCCTCTACCCGGCGGCGATGCTGGTGGTCTTTTTCGTCATTCCCTTCGGGATCATGCTGGCCGTCAGTTTTTTCCAGCGCGAGCCCGGAGGGTTCTACACCACGGATTTTTCCATCGACAATTACGCCAACCTCTTCACCGTTCTGTTCGGCCGGGTGCTGGTATTTTCGATCTTTATTTCAGCTTTTTGCGCGGCGCTCTGTGTCGCGGCGGGCTTCCCCTTCACCTATTTCATCACGCGCATGCGGCGCAGTGCCCAGGTCGTATGGCTGGTCGTGCTGGTCTCGGTGCTCTCGCTTTCGGCGGTCATCGTGGCCTTTGCCTGGTCGACCATGCTGTCCCAGACGGCCGGGGTGTCCAATCTGCTGGTCTGGCTGGGGTTCATGGAAAAGGCGGTGAGCTGGTCGCCCGGTTTCTGGGCGCTGACCTGCGGCATGTGCTACATCGCCTTCCCGTACACCGTGCTCGTGCTCTACCCGCCGCTTTCGCGGCTGGATCCGCACCTGCCGGAGGCCGCCCAGACCCTGGGCGCGTCGCCCGTGACGACGTTCTTCACGGTCGTGGTGGGGTCGCTGCGCAGCTCCATCGTCGCCACCCTGATCATGGTGTTCGCGTTCACCTTGGGCACCTATCTCATTCCCACCATCCTGGGCCGGCCGCAGCACTGGACGCTGTCGGTCCTGATCACCGATGAGGCCATCTACCGTTCGAATCTGCCTTTTGCATCGGCCATGGCGGTGTTCTTCATGGTGGTGAGTCTGGCGCTGGTGGGGCTGACCATGCTGGCCGGAAAGGCCAAGGAGCCGGCATCGCGATGAACCGGGCGCTTCGCCAGATTTTTCTGTCGCTCGTGATGCTCTTTCTGTTGAGCCCGATCGTGGTGGTCGGCGGCGTGTCGCTGAACGCGAAAAAAGCGCTGTATTTTCCGCCGCAGGGCATCTCGCTGGCCTGGTACGTCGAGCTGTTCACCGAAAGCGCCTGGCTCGTGCCGGTGGAGAACAGCCTGGTGATCGCCGCCCTCTCGAGCCTGGCGGCGGTCTCCATCGCCCTGCCCCTGGCCTATTTCCTCTGGCGCTACGGGGTGTTCTACGCGCGCGTCCTGTTCATGCTCGGGATCGCGCCCTTCATGCTTCCGCCGGTCATAACCGCCCTGGGGTTTCTGGCATTCTGGGCGACCGTGGGTCTTTACGGGCAGATGGCGGCGACCGTCGTCTCGCATGCGATTTTTTTCGTAACCCTGCCGCTCGTCACCCTCTCGCTGGGCTTCGAATCGATCGATCGCGAGATCGTCGAAGCCGCCGAAACCATGGGCGCCGATTCAAAAATCGTATTCCGCACGGTGGTCTTTCCGATGATCCGGTCCTACCTGGTCTCGGGCCTGGCCTTCTGCTTCGTGCTCAGCCTGAACGAGTACATCGTGGCATACATGGTGGCGGGATTCACCGTGGAGACGCTGCCCATCAAGATCTTCAACGCCCTGCGCTACGGCTACACGCCGGTCATGGCCGCGGTGACGATCTTCTTCGTGGTGCTGGCTGCGCTGATCTTCGGGCTGATCGGCCGCTTCGGCGACCTGCCGCGGCTGATGGGTGCGCTCACGCCGGAGAGCCGCAACAATTAATAATGAGGAGTCATTCCTGTGGGAGAGGCTTTCAGCCTCGATGATCGCGGCTGGAAAGCCGCTCCCACAAACGCGACTTCATTAGAAGCCGACCCATTACCAGCCTTTATCCGTCAGGATTTTCTTGATTTTTTCCTGCGATCGCTTCTCCACCAGGATCATCCGACTGGCTTTGGCGTGATGGATCTTTTCGGTCAGATCGTTCATGTCGACCGGCTTGGGGATGAAGTCCATGGCACCGAGCTTAATGGCTTCGACGCCCTTGGACACCGAGGGATGCCCGGTGACAAAAATAACCTGGATCTCGGGCTGTTTCTTGCGCATGACCTGCAACGCCTCGATTCCGCCCATTTCCGGCATCATCAGGTCCAACAGCACCGCATCGTAGGACTCCTTTTCCATCATTTCCAGCGCCACCGCCGCGGATTCGGCTGTGGACACTTCCATCCCCCGGTTTTGCATGCGCTCTGCCAGGATTTGCAGAAACGCCTTGTCATCGTCAACGATCAGGACTTTTTCGGCCATGTCTTGCCTCCTATCGTGGCTCCTTGGTTTCGGGTAAACGCATTTTTGCTCTGCTGGGTCCTATCCAGGCAGTGCTACGGAGACTTCCCGGGAATCGGGATCAAGCTGTATGTGCGCATTCAGCACGCGCGCCAGGGCGTTCGGCGGATCGGTCGGAAACGAGGCCGCCGCAGCGCCCATCCCCGCCAGTTTGTGGAAGCGCAGCCGGGTGCCGTCGCCCGTCTTTTCGGCTGCGAGCGCAACGGTTTTGCCGGGCCCCGCCGCCGTTATGGCGAAATCCAGGCAGAACCACAGCAGGTTCAGCAGGATAAAGGGAAAGGTGGTGACCATAATGGAATCGGCGGACGGATCGATCTCAAGATGGACTCCGCGCATGGAAGCATACCGTAACGAAAGCTCCACCAAAAGGCCCAGCAGCTCCCGCAGATCAATGGTCACGGATTCCCTGTCCGCGCTGTGGGCGAACGTGTTCAAAGAGGTGATGATCCGGTCCCCTCGGCGGATCTGGTGTTTGACGTCTTCGGCAAGCCGTTTCAGGCGCGTCGGCTCCAACGCCTTGCCCTTCTCGGCCATGAGGCAAAAATCTTCAAGCAATCCGGCGTTCTCGTTGATGACGGCCAAGACGTTTTTCAGGTCGTGTGAAATGGATGCCGACATCTTCCCGAAAAATTGAATCCCGTTGAAACCAATGATCTCCATGTGGGCCATGGCGGCCGACCTCCTCAGCGCTTCAGCGCTTCCCTCATTTTGAGGACCAGGTCGTCAATTTTTAGAGGCTTGACGAGGTAGTAATCGGGACCGACTTCCAACGCTCCGGCGTTAAAATCCTGGCTCGATCCATGGCCGGTGACGAATATGAATTTCATTGCCGGGCATATCGCCTGCATTTTCTTCTTCAGAAGCAGGCCGTCCACTCTGGGCATTTTGACATCCAGGACCGCGATATCGAACGACTCCCCCTGCAGGCGATCCAGAGCCTCTTCGGCGGACGTCGCCCACTGCGCCTCCCAACCACGGATGCTCAGCCGCTCGGCCAGCGTGGTCACCAGTTCTTTTTCGTCATCCACCAACAGGACTTTCACTTTCATCTTCCCCGGTTGATTTAGCGTTGACAGGCAGGCGGATGGTAAATTCGGTCCCCTTTCCGACCTCGCTTCGTACGCTGACGCTCCCGTCGAGCTCCTGGATGAGTCCGTAGGTGATGGAAAGCCCCAGGCCGGTTCCGCCTTTGCCCGTCTTGGTCGAGAAGAAGGGCTCGAAAATACGCTTCAAGTCCGACTCCGATATGCCGCAGCCGGTGTCGGACACGGTCGCGGCGATGAAATCCGTCCCCGCCTGCCTGACGGAGATCGCCAGACGGCCGCCGTCTTCCATGGCGGCGAAGGCATTGTTGAAGAGGTTCAGGAAAATCTCCTGCAGACGGCCCCGGTCGCTTTCGATAACGGGAAGAGCGGGCTCAGCGTCCACCGTGAGTGTGATCGAACGATATTCGGCTTCCTTGCCGAGAAAACCGAGGACTTCGTGAATCACCTCGACAATATCCACCAATTGCGTTTTGGATTCAAGATGCCGCGCGAATCCCAGCAGCCGCTTGGTGATCTTGCCGCAGCGCTCGACCGAATAGAGAATGGCATCCACCAGCCCCACCAGCTTGGCATCCTCGGCATAGGTTCGCTGCAGCTGAAAGAGGTCCTTGATCAGCCCGGCCTTCTCGTTGATGATGGCCAGGGGGTTGTTGATCTCGTGGGCGACACCCGCTGAAAGGCGACCGAGCGAGGCCATCTTGTTCGCATATTCCACCTTGTGCAGGGCCGCAACCCGCTTGTGGTCGGCCTCGAAGATCTGGTTCACGAGAAAGGTGGAGACACCCAATACGACCAAAACGATTCCACTGATACTGACCGTCAGGAATGCAATCAGCTGCCGCCGGGTTTCGTTCCAGGGCTTCATAAGGGCCGCTGTCTTCTTCACCGCCATCAGAACGAAGGGCGTCTCCTGGATGTAGGCATAGCCGACCACCAAGGGTTCCGTCTGCAGGTGCATCTCGGTCACCTGGGTTTTCCCGGCAAACGCCGGAACCTCCAGAGGCAGCTGGTCCAGGGCGTTGCCGAAAAACCGCGAAGGGGTCTGCAGGACGCCCTCGCGGGTCACCAGGAAGATATCCCCCTGGCCGCTGACTTCGACTTCTCCCAGGAGATCGTTGAATTTCTGCGTATCGATGGAGGCGCGCAGGACATAGAATCCGCCGTTGGGCAGATTGTGCTTGACGGCGATTACCAGGTGCGGTTGCTGGCGGAAGCCCAGAAACACCTCGCTGATGTGCACGCCGCTTTCCTGCAGCGCCTGAAACCAGTCCTGGTCGCTGTAATTGATTCCGGCCAGATTGTAAGGGCCCACATAAGTATGCTGCAGCCCGCTGGCGTCAATCACCCCCAGGTCGGTGAAGCCGCCGAATCCTTTCTTGAGGTTGTCCAGCAGCGCGGTCAGCCGCAGCGGCTCGCTCAGGACCGTGTAAGCGTTGTCCTTGTCGATGAAATCCAGGGCAGATTTTCGTTCGGAAAGAAAAAAGGAAATGCTGCGGCGAGTGTTCGACACCAGCCGGGCGGTTTGATAGTGGATATCGGCTTCGATGGCTTTCTGGCTGACGTTGTAATCGATGGCCGTCATGAACAGCAGCGGCGCCAGCGCCACCAAAGCGGTCAAAATAACCGCCGACTTCCACATGCGGCGGAAGTTGAAAAGATGCTTGTGCGGGCCGGCCGCCACATCTTCATGGTCCCAGAAAGCGGGTTTGAGCATGGACCAGTAGCTCATGGGCATCCCCTGATAGCTTCGCAAAAAGACCAATTTCCCGCCTGCGGCGGATTGTGCTTCAAGTTGAACTTTTTACTGTGGGAGCGGCATCTTGCCGCGATATTATCGTGGCGGGAAGCCACTCCCACAAAAAGCGACCTCATTGCCGACGATTACAGCGTCGCACGCCGGACCAGCATCTCGCAGACGCATCCGAATCGTTAGACAGAGCATCAGGCGCTCTTCCGGGCGGCCAGGTTCTGCCGCATCTTGTCGTTGGCTTTTTTCAGCGTTGCGGTGAGCACGTCGATGTCCACCGGCTTCTGCAGGTAGGCAAATGCGCCGAGCGCCTCACAGGTTTTGCGGTCCTGTTCGGACCCGTGGCCGGTGAGGATGATCACTTCGATCTCCGGCCGGGACTGCTTGACGCGTTTCAACACCTCGATGCCGTCGATCCCCGGCATCTTCAAATCCAGGATCATCACTTCGGGTTCGTCTTCATGCTCGTGGATCATGGCCAGGGCGGATTCGCCGTCATAGGCCACCGCCGACCCCATGTCGCGCATCTGCAGGCGTTCGGAGAGGGTCTGGACGAATTCGCGCTCGTCGTCGACCAGCAAGACCTTGGACGGCAGCTCGAAGTCGTAGCGGCGGTAGACATCCGCCTGGTAGTAATCCTTGCCGACCTTGGTTTCGAGCGAGCGGATTCCCGGAACTTTACCGGCAATGGATTTGAGCTCCTCCTCCAGGCGACTGAGCATGAGCACGTGCTTATTGATGACCAGCGTTACTGCTCCATCCGTCGCGTCGGCCTGCACGTTATGGCCCTCTTTTGCCAGTGCGACCTCGACCCGGGCTGCCAGCAGAAAGTCTTCCACCGCTTGTCGGGATTCCGCCGTCGCCTGAAGGAGCTCCTGCCGGAAATGACTCAGGATGATGTCCTGGGCTTCATCGGGCGTCACCTTGTCCAGCGGGATAAGAATGTCATAGAGCGAAGCCGCCCATGGATCGCTGCTGCCGGTAACGGTGCTCACCCACAAGGCCGCATTTTCATCTTGTTTGTGGATGATCTTGACGGCCTCTTTCTTCGATATGCCGGACAACTGTGCTGCGGCAGCGGACCTGAACTTGAGATCGGCAATCAGACAGACTCGCAGTGCGTGAGTAATTTTTTGGGGGACGAGGTGAGAAATATACCCCGAAACGATCAAGTTGTCAGCCGGCAGCATCTCGGCCAGGGCCAGTTTGAGGAAGGCAATCGAGCGCTCCTTCTCATGCGTGAAGGAGTTGAACATCGATGCCTTGCCGGTGAACGCCTTGGCAACCCTGCCGGCCCCAAGCCCGGACAAGCGGCTGGCGGAAGCAGCCACCGCTTCATCTGAAACCAGACGGTAGCCGGTGTGATCGATCAGGTTTTGGATAACCGCTTGCTCGCTGCAATGACTTCCGCTGAACAGGCTAATGAGAGACATGGCCAACCTCTTTTCTTAGGGGTGTTTCAGGCAGGTAACAGACCGTCTGCAGCGGACATTCCGTTTCCTCGAAGTCCCGATGGGTATCCGGATGAATGATTTCAATGGCCCGTTCCATGGTCGGGAAAATGTGGTCTTCGCCTATCTTGACATCCAAATGGGTCCGCTTCAAGACCTTCATGACCGATTCGTTCACTCCGCTGAGCGATACGTCCAGACCCGCTGAGCGAATGCGATCGACCAGCAGCGAAAGGGTTTCCTCGCCGGAGGCATCGATATCGTTGATGCCGTTGGCGACGATGACGATGTGCTTCAAGCCCTTCTTGGCCTGCATGCGCTCCGTGATCTGATCTTCCAGAAAGCTGGCGTTGGCAAAAAAGAGCGGGGCGTCGAAGCGGACCAGGGCGATGCGTTCGCACTCTTTCAAACCATGGGTCACGGTGCACCGCAGAGCGCGATCTTCATGTCGCGCGAGGGTGGCTACTTTCGGCCGCATGACCTTGTAGAGGAAGACCAGCAGCGACAAGACCACCCCCACCATGATGCCCTTGTCCAGATGAGGCGCAAACACCAATGTGCAGACGAAGGCGATGATGGATATGATTCCGTCCGCTCTTTGCGCTTTCCAGGCATGAACGAATCCGGAGATATTCAATAACCCGATTACGGCCATCATGATCACGGCCGCCAGGACCGATTGAGGCAGATGATAGAGCAGCGGGGTCAGGAAGAGCAGCATGATGACCACCGCCAGGCTGGTGAAGGCGCTGGAAAATCCAGTTACGGCACCGGCTTGCAGGTTGACGGCTGAGCGCGAGAAGGAGCCGGACGTCGGGTAGCTCTTGCCCATGGCCCCCAGCAGGTTCGCCAGACCCTGGCCGATCAACTCCTGGTTGGGGTCCAGCCGCTGCCCGGTCTTGGCGGCCATGGCCTTGGCGATGGAGATGGCCTCCATGAATCCCAGGAATGAAATAATAGCGGCATAGGGTAAGAGATGCAATATCATCGACCCATCCATCTTGGGAAACGAGAACGCCGGCAACCCTTTGGGGACCACTCCCACAACGTCCCCCCCGCCCGTCAGACGGATGCTCTCGGCTTTTACCGGGTTGTTGCCGACCCGGATGCGCCAGGTGTATCCGTCATCTGCAAGTCCGGTCGGGGTTTTGCCGACCGGGTAGAACAGCATCGTGCCATCGGCCTGCGGAACGCCTTTTAGGGTGAACTTGCGCAGCTCCTCCCGGTAGACGTGAGCTTTCTCCTTGAGATCTTCGATTTTCAGTGAAACGATGTCCGCATCATGCTTGGCGTTCAGGATGGCGATGGGGTTCCCGGATGCCTTGGCTGCTTCGAGCCGCCGCGTCACCTCTGTGCGCTCCTCTCCCAGCCGTGAGATTTCGGCAAGCGTCACGTTGAAACTATCCACCAACTCCAGGGCCTTCGGGCTCTGAATGGCGCCCGCCTTGGCTTCGGCGTTGTGCTGATAGCCGACGGCCCAGGAGATAAGCGTCGTAAGGGCCACCGCTACGAGGACGTTCGGCACTCGCGGTGCTACCCGCTTCAGGATGTACATGATCGCGAATGCCATTGCCCCCAAAATAAATGTCGGCCAGTGGGTGAAGCGGACGGCGGCCTGAATGACCCAGATGATCGTTTCATAATGATGCTCCGCCGTGTCGACGTGTACGCCGAAGAGCTTGGAGAGCTGAGAGGTGGCGATGATGATGGCGGCGGCGTTCGTAAATCCGTTGACCACGGGGTGCGAAAGGAAGTTGACCACCAGCCCCAGCCTCAAGAGCCCCAGCGCCAATTGCACGACCCCCACCATCATGGCGAGGACGATCGCGTAGGCAATGAACCGCTCGCTCCCGGTGGTCGCCAGGGGTGCCAGGGATGCGAACGTCATGAGCGATACGACCGCCACGGGGCCGGTAGCCAGCTGCCGGCTGGAGCCGAAAAGCGCCGCGATCATGGGCGGCAGGAATGCGGCGTAGAGCCCGTAGTAAGGAGGGAGCCCGGCCAGCTGAGCATATGCCATGGATTGCGGAATCAATACCAGCGCCACGGTCAGCCCGGCAATCAGGTCCGCTTGCAAGCGGCTGAAAGTGTAGCCCTCGAGCCACTTAAGAAAGGGAAAGAGTTTCTTCAGCACCATTCACTCCTATGAGGGGTTGGCAGTTGATCCAAGCATTCGGCGGCAGGACGCAAGCAGCTCGTCGTACAATGCGCCGGCGTCATACAACTGATGGCTGTTGAAGCGCACCAAACCGTCGATCATCGCAAAGACGATCATCGCGGATTTGCGGGTGGAATTCGGAACAATGGAGCCGTCCTTCTGCCCGGCGCGGATGGCGGTTTCGAACAGATCGATGAAGCAGGTGTAAATGGCTTCCAGGTGGTCCCGGCAGACTGGATTTACGGTGGCCAGTTCGTAGGGGAAACGGTGATGTAGCAGTTGAAAGGTTTCCGGTTTCGCTCCGGCCAGTTGGAAATAATAGGATATGGTATCCTCCAGCAGGGCGAGGCCGTTGGGAAACTGCTCTTCGGCATAATGGCGCTCGAATTCGTGCAACAGTTCTTCTCGGATGCTTTTCAGAACAGCCAGCAGAATCTCTTCTTTAGTCTTGTAATGGTAAAAAATGGTGCTTTCAGCCGCACCGATGATTGAAGCCAACTCGGCCGTCGAAGTTTCCTTGAATCCTTTCGCAGCGAAAAGATGGGTTGCAGCGATTAAAATGTCGGGTTTTTTGGACATATAAAAATCCTGACTGAGTACTCGGTCAGTATTTTAATATATTCTGAATAAGCCTGTCAACACCTAATTTTTTAAACTGTTGCTCAGTCGGCATCGGTTTGAAAT
>JALOPB010000271.1 GCA_025454115.1 Desulfobacterales bacterium
GCTGATCGTTTTCAGCGCACCGCTCCTCAAGCCGACGTCGTCACGATTGAGGGCACCGGTCATTTCCCCACGATGGAAAAACCCGAGGAATGTGCGGAGACGATCCGGGAGTTCCTGCGCCGGCGAGTTCATTAAAAAGGGAAAACGCGGCTTTAAGAAAACCGCGTTTTCCCTTTTTCAAACTGACAGCCGTGACGGCTGGAGAAACGCCCAGCCAGCAAATGTGTGTTAGCCCTCCACTTGCTGAATTCCCTCCAGCACCCAGAACGCCTCGGGTTTGCTGGTGGCGCGGCTGAAATGCCAAATCTCGCGAACCTGACGGCTCGTCTCGGGGCTGATCAGAAGCAATTCGGTCTTGCCGGGCGTTGGGTCATCCTGGACCTGACGCTGAATTTCCTCAAAAACCTCGGGGGCGGTAAATTGGCGAATATCCTCAAGGTCCCGCTTGTCCCAGGACGCCTGCAGACGGGTGTAAATGGCCTTCGCACCCTTCAGAAACTCGGCTGAGTCGAATCCCGGTGGAAGGGAAGGCGCCGATGCTTCGGAGGTTTTCGCGTCGAGGGTGGGGTCATACCCCGAACTCCCCCATCCATGGGCCGGGCTGCCGTCAAACGACATCGAACCGGCTGCGGAAGGGGCTTCGGCGGCCATCCGCCGGGCGCGCAGAACCCGCATCAGCAGGAAGAGCCCTCCACCGATGAGTGCGATGTCCAGCAGGCCGATCCCGCCGGCTCCGGGCATGCCGCCGCCGAACAGCAGCGAGCCGATGAGTGAGCCCGCCACCAAACCGCCCAGCATGCCTCCCCAGCGTCCCATTCCGGACGTCGCGCCGGGCATTTGCGGGCTGGTCTGGCCGGGGCTCATCTGGGGCGACGTCGGGCTCGTTGACGGAGCCGGTGCGCTGCGCTGATAACTCGGCCGGCTGCCGAAAGATCTGCCGCCGCCGAGCCGGGCCGCTTCGGCGGCTTCCTCCATCAGATAAAAAGCCGCTAGAGCGATAACGAAAAGACCGCAAATCGAGTACCATTTGTTTCTGGTCATGCTTCCGCCTTCATTATGGGTGGTTATGCTGGTGCTTCTATCGACAACCGATGAACTTCCACCGGACGCCCGGCCACCAACGGCGTACAACGTACTGTCCCAATCGCTGTTATGAACGTCCAGCGCCTTCGACCGTCGCTACCGGAGCGAAAAAGCTATCATACGTTAACCTAACCATTCTATTGAACCGCGTCAATAGGGAGTCACCTTTCGAGGATCGCGACCAGGCGGTCGATGATCTGCTCGGCTGCTGCTGTTTTGGACATGAGCGGCAACGTCTGCATCCCGCCGGACGCATCGATCAGGGTGACGCGGTTGGTGTCTACTTCGAAGCCGCTGTCGGCGGCCGAGACGTCGTTGGCGACGATCAGGTCCAATTTTTTACGAGTCAGCTTTTCCCGGGCGTTGTCCAGCACATCGCGGGTTTCCGCGGCAAAACCGATGACGGCTTTGAGGCGCCTGCCGGCACCGCGCTGTTCAGCCACCGCGGAGAGAATATCGGATGTGCGCACCAGGCTCAGGGTCAATCGGTCGTCCCGCTTCTTGATTTTTTGCGAAGCGGCAATCTCCGGCCGGTAATCGGCCACCGCAGCGGCCATGACCAGCGCATCCGCGTCGCCGATGGAATCGAGTACGGCACGCTCCATATCCGCGCACGACTCGACTGCGATCGCCATTATGCCGTAAGGGGGTTCCAATGCCGCCGGTCCGTGGATCAACGTTACCGCCGCCCCGCGGTCCCTGGCAGCGGCAGCCAGGGCGAAACCCATCTTGCCGCTGCTGCGGTTGCCGACGAACCGCACCGGGTCGAAGGCTTCGCGCGTTCCGCCGGCGGTAACGATTACCGCAGCGCCTGCCAGTCGGCCGTTGCGTCCAAGAACCCAGCGCGCGGCGTCCAGAATGACCGCCGGCTCGGACATCCGTCCGTACCCGTGGCCGCCGGATGCCAGTCGGCCCGATTCAGGGCCTACGGTGCAGACACCGCGGCTCCGCAAGATCTCCATGTTCGCCGTCGTCACCGGGTTGCCCCACATGCCGGACTCCATCGCCGGCGCCAGCAGCAGGGGCGACCGGCAGGCCAGCGCCGTGGTCGTCAGCATGTTGTCGGCCAGGCCGTGGGCCAGCTTGGCGATCGTGTTGGCCGTGGCCGGAGCAATGAGCATCAAATCCGCCCGCTGTCCCAGGGAAACATGGCCGATGTCGGTCTCCTGCAAGAGCGAAAACATCTCCAAGGCCACCGGGCGGTGCGTGAGCGCCTGAAACGTGAGCGGCCGCACGAACTCGGTGGCGGCGCCGGTCATGACCACATCCACCAGCGCCCCGGCCTGGACCAGCCGGCTGGCGAGATCGGCGGATTTAAAGGCGGCGATCCCGCCGGTGACGCCCAGCACGATGTGTTTACCGTCCAGCAGCGCAATCCGGGTGTCCATGTTCATTCCTCGCGATTCAGGTGATAGATCAAGCGCAGTCCTTCCAGGGTCAGCATCGGATCGACCGATTCGATGACGGATGTCTGCTCCGCTAGGATGTGGGCCATCCCGCCAGTGGCGATGACCTTTGCGCGGCCGCCGAGCTCGGCGCGGATGCGCGCCACCAGTCCCTCGATCAATCCCACATACCCCAGCACGAGTCCGGATTGCATCGCATGTACGGTGTTCCGTCCGATCGCAGCCGGCGGCGCCGTCAATTCGATCCTCGGCAGTTTGGCGGTGCGGCTGAACAGGGCCTCGGCCGCAATGCCTAAGCCGGGGGCGATGGCGCCGCCGAGGTAGTCGCCCTCCTGGGAGATGGCATCGAAGGTGGTGGCCGTGCCGAAGTCGACGACAATGCACGGGCACCCGTGCAGGGTTCGTGCGCCGAGGGCATTTAAAATCCGGTCGGCGCCCGCCTCGGCCGGATAGTCGATGAGGATGTTGACGCCGGTTTTCAGCTGGTGCGTGACGATCAGCGGTTCGTGCCCGAGGTACCGGCGGCTCAAGTCCACGAAAACGGTGGTGATGGGGGGTACGACGCTGGACAGGGCCACGCCGGTAACCTGGGACCAGTCGAGTTTGCTGTACTCGAAAAAACTGCGCAGCAGCATGGCGTACTCATCCGGCTGTTTGGCCCGATCCGTCGCCACGCGCCAGTGAACAATCCACTTGCCGCCCGCATGGAGGCCGAATGACGTGTTGGTGTTGTTGACGTTCATGGCCAGCAGCATGGGGTTCCTCCACTGCATTCGTCATCAAAATGGCGCCGCGGGAAGTGCGATCGTCATGCCAATCGATTTTACCAGATTAAGGCGCGCGGCGGAAATTTAATTTTTCTGAATGTTGAATTGCGTGGATGCGCCGCGCTCGCGCCGCCTTTGCCGCCGGTCGACAATGCCGCTGCGGCGGTCCCGGGCGAGAAAGGTATTTATTCGTCGGCGATCCGATTGAGTACGCCGGCGATCGAAGGGAACGATATTGGACCGGCGCTCGCCGCCCGGCTGGCCCGAGAGCCCTCCCGCCGGTTCTCCGATGTCGAAAGCCGCCGGAGCGCCAGCTTCATCAGGAGATTTAAAGTAAAACAAATCGATAAAATCCGCTCGGAGTGAGACGACCAGGTGTTGGATCCGGTCCAACACCCCCAGCAAATGGAGTTTCTGGTAGTTGAACCGGGAATCGGGAGACGGGGTCATGGTGGAGGTGACGGATTTCGCCTCTTTGAGATACGTGATGATTCGGAAGAATTTTTCGGTTGACATGCCCTCGTCCATCCTCCCAGGACGGATTATTTCTCAAGATAGGCTTTAACCGGAAATAAACGCCATTGCAAGAGCGCTGGCCAGGCCGACGCTGAAAAGAGAGGCGAGCATCATCAAATCGCAGGCTTTCTTGATATCGTCGATTCGCACTTCTGCGAAGCGTATGCCGATGTACGGCTTCCTGACCAGAATGCCGCCGTAGGTGTTAGGGCCGTTCAGTTTGATGAGCAGGGCGCCGGCAAACGCGGCTTCCGGGCGGCCGGCGTTGGGACTCGTGTGGTTGCGTCCTTCGGACCATGCGGTCTTGAGCGAGCGGATTCCGGAACGTGAAAGGATTTGAGCGGCGAGCGCAATGAGGGGCACAGAAATGCGGGCCGGCACGAAGTTGAACCCGTCGTCCAGTCGGGCGGAGGCTTTGCCGAAGTGATAATAGCGCTCGTTCTTATACCCCACCATGGAGTCCAGTGTGCTGACCATCTTGAATGCCAGGGCCAGGGGAGCGCCGCCGACCGCAGCGAATAGCAGCGGCGAAAGCACTCCGTCGACAAAATTTTCAGCTACGGTCTCAACGGCGGCGCGGGCCATGTCATGCGGCTGGTAGCGGTCGACATCGCGCCCGACGATCAGAGCGAGGCGTTCGCGGGCATCGGCTGCCCGCTGTTGGTTCAGGAGCGTGAAGATCTCCATGGCCGCATCGTTCAGCGATCGCACCGACAGGCAGAAATAAACCATGACGATTTCGATGGCGCTGGTCCAGAGCGGTTGGACACTGCGCCCGGCATCGATCAGCAGCGTAGCCGCGCACCAAGTGCCTGCCACCAGAACTGCCGCGAACCCTCCGCCGGCCAGCACCGGATGAACCGGAAGCCGCCGGAACCAAGGTTCAGCCGTAACGATGGCCCGGCCCATCCAGCGCACCGGGTGAGGAAAGCGCCGGGGATCGCCCAAAAGCATGTCCAGGGCGAACGCCGCCGGGATGACCATCCAGGAGGAAAGCCGCTGCCGGCCGCGTTGTCTGCGTTGCGAGATCCGCCAGGCGTTCCGCCACCCGGCGGTTGGCGTCGGGCGTCTTGGGCGAAATTCGGATGAATCGGTCGGACAGACCCTGGAAGTTGCTGCAGTCGCGGATGAGGATCCGCTCCTGCGCCAAAGCCTCCCACGCGGTGGAAGCGGACAGTCCCTCGGGCAGCCGGATCAGAAAAAAAGAAGTCGGGCTGGGAAAGACCTTGAGCCCTGGAATGAGGCTCAGCCGCTGTTCAAACCGCCTGCGCTCGACATCGAGATGCGCACGGGTCTCGGCCACGAAGGCGTCGAGGCCCGCTCCGGCTTCGCAAAGAAAGCGCACGGCGGCCTGGCCGAACTGGTTGACGTTCCAGGGCCACAGGCCGCGGGCGAACGCCGCGATGGTCGCGGGCGAAGCCGCAAGAAAGCCGACCCGCAGCCCGGGGATGCGGTAAATTTTTGAAATCGAAAGCAGGACCAGAAGGTTGTCG
>JALOPB010000035.1 GCA_025454115.1 Desulfobacterales bacterium
GACGGGTGCGCAGCCCCGCCGCGATGTTGAAGTTGATGTTGATGAGGATGGTCAGCTTTTCCCGGGCAGGATAAGCCATTAACTCGATGGTGCGCTTGTCGATGAAGGCGCTCAACCGCAAGAGGTCGATCTTCAGACGTTGGGGCAGCGGGTTATTGGCGTTGCCCAACTCCGCTTGAAAAATCGTCCACACACGCTGGTTGAACTTTAGCGCCGCGTTCAACTCGGTGTTGAGGCTGGCACTTGGCCAACTGTCCTGGCAATTTTTCAGCTTGAGCGCCGCTTTGGTCAATACTTCCGCTTCAACGTCTCGCCCGCTCATCGTGGACTTGTTTACGGCTTCATACGCCTTCAATGTTGATTGATACACGGTTGACCGCCTCCTGTTCGTATTCAATAAGTTTTTTCGTCAGCTTCAGCGCCTGATAGTACCTTCGTTGCAGAATCTGTTCATTGATCGAATCGATCAGGGCAACGGTGCTGGGTGCAGCCTGGACCAGATCTTTCACGAGGTCCCAATACATTTTGTGATAGTCAGCCAGCTGGGTTTCATCGATGTACATCAACTGAATTGCGTAATAGATTCGGCGGCAGGGCGAGGTGGCTTTTTCCTCGGATAGGATGTCCTTCTGGCGGAGGATCGGTGTTTTGTTTTCGATCAACAAATCGCAACTGGCGGGGCTGCCGTTGGTCAGAACCGCCCCGCCGAGGATCATGCGCTCGCCGGGTTTCAGGGTGATTTTCAGTGCCATGGTTTTATTCGGTAGTTATTGGAAAAATATTCGGATCGAATACCGGGAGGGGAGTGTTCCCCTCCCGGACGGAAACTTAAGGTTAGAACAGTCTCAGGACTGACTGCGCGGCCTGCGAAGCCAGGCTCAACGATGTCGTGCCCAGAGCCTGACGCGTCTGGAGCATGAGCATGTTGGCACCTTCCTCGTTCATATCGGCGTTGGTCAAACCGGCGGCGCCATCCTTGAGGGTGTTGATCATCCCCTGAGTGAATTCCTGCCGTGAGGTGATGATTCCGAGGTTGTTGGACAGTTTGCTGGACTCGGTTCTCAGCTTAATGACAGCGGAGTCGAGCAATCCGATATCCGTTCCAACCTTGGTTCTTTCAGCGGAGGCCGGACCTGCCCAAGTGGAGGCCGTGATGGCCAGACCGGTCGTGCTGGCATCAAACCCGGTGAGAGTCAGTTTCGAATCGCCAAGCTCATCAAATTTGACCGTCGTGGATCCGGATTTAAGCAAGTTGATGCCCTTGTACCCCGAATCCGCTGCCATCTCATTGATCTGCGTGCGCACTTCGTTGTACTGGGTCGACAGAGACGTGATATCGGCGGTCGAATCCGAAGAGAGCGCGGCAGTGGCCAGAGACTTGGCGGCTGCAATCAGTGTGCGGATGCTTTCGATGCCGGTATCCGCTGCTTTGACCATCTGGATCGATTCCGACATCTCGTCTTTACGGGAGGCCAGGTCGCTCGCGCGCTGTTCGTGAGCCACCGCGGTGAAATACGCCACGGGGTCATCCAGAGCGCTGTTGACCTTCTTGCCGGAGGCCAACCTCTTCTGAGTGGTCTCCAACAGGCTGTTGGTGTTCTGAAGGCTGACCAGGTTGGCCCGCATGCCTGAGGTTAGGGTGATGGGTTGCATTGCCATTGTCTGTGTTCTCCTCTTCTAGTGTTGTTATTTTGGCATTCTTGCCAAGATGGGGGTATGAAAACTCGTTTTGGTTTCGGCGCGGCCGGATCAGATCTTTCCCCCCTCCTTTCAGACCCGTGATTCCGTGCCTTCGCAGACATTATCGGAAGTTCGTCCTGAAACTTTAGCTCTTTTTCCAGGCCGTCGGTCGGAATTCAGAGGCTTCACGGATGGCGCGGTTCGTGCTATGGTAACGATCAATTAGCGATGCAGTTTGAGCAGTCCGGGCGGATGCTGCAACCATTCAATTTACCCTGTGACCCATGCCCATATTGAACCTTGAAGATGTCAAACCGGGAATGACCCTGGCTCAAGCGGTGCGCAACCACCAGGACCAGTTGCTGTTGGACGGCGGGCGGCGGATCACCGAAAAAAGCATTCGGGTTTTCAAGTCTTGGGGGATTCGGCGAGTGGCCGTGAACGGCGGACCGGCTGGAGACGGCGCGGAGGATGGCGGCCGGGTGCCGGGGCTGCCGCCGGACATCGATGCGGAACTTAGGGAGCGGTTTTCGGATGTGGCGACGGACCCGCTCATGACGGCCATCCTGCAGGCCGCCGCCCGCCAGCTCGCCGTTCGGCAACCCAAGAAGAAGACCGGATATGGCCGTCGCTGACCTCAAGCGCCTGATCGCGAAGATTGAGGATCTGCCTACGCTTCCGCGTACCGTCCTGCGAATTACCGAGATGGTGAACGATCCGCGGGCATCGGCCCGCGATCTTGCGCGGATCATCACCGATGATCAGGTGCTGACGGCCCGGCTGCTGAAGCTGGTCAACTCCTCCTTCTATGGATTTCCCCAACGCGTCTCAACAGTCACCGGCGCAATTGTCTTAATCGGCTTCGACGCCATCCGCAGCCTGCTTCTGACTACATCCGTATTCGACCTGTTCCCCTCGCGAACCTCCAGAGACCGGCGGCACCAGGAGTCGCTCTGGGACCATTCGCTGGGGTGTGCCATTGGCGCCAAGGCCATCGGGGAGGTCCTGCACCATGAAAAGCTGGAAGAGCTTTTTGTCGCCGGCTTGCTGCACGACATCGGCAAGATCGTGACCATGACCATGCTGCCAGAGCAATTCGCACGCATCTCCAGTCGAGTTATCCAAAACCGTCTCCTCATTGCGGACGCCGAGGCTGAGATTCTCGGCTGCACCCACGCCGACATCGGGCGGTTGTTGGCCCAACGTTGGAACCTTCCCGCGAAACTGATGAGCCTTATCGAACATCATCATCAGCCGGCAACCGCCGGTGCATGGGCGGTCGAAGCCTCTATCGTGCATCTGGCGGACATCTTGACGCGTGCGCTCAGCCTCGGCTCGGGGGGAGACGATAAGGTGCCGCCCCTCGATCGCTCCGCCTGGCAGCTTCTCAAGCTGAAAACCGGTGCGCTGGATGCCATCATGGCCGTCATGCTTGACCAATTCGATGACATCAATTCGTTTCTGCGCTAGTAAAAATTGCTTTAGTCTCTTTTCGGATGTGCCGATAAGGGCTGTGGAAACGAGAGCGCTGCCAGTCGACCCTTAAAAAACCCCAAATTGAAAGAAAGAGGGTATGAGCGATATTCAGGCGTTGGATTTAAAAGGTTTCGTCATGAATTCCGTCAAAAGCGTCTTCCAGACCATGCTGTCCATGGAGATCGAGTTGGACAATCCGCCGGACAAGGAAGGTATCTGCACGAACGGGCACATCGTCGGCACCGTTGGGTTCGCAGGGGCGGTCATGGGAACAGTCAATCTTTTCGTCAGTCGAACCTTCGGGCGTGAAATGGCGGCCGCGATGCTGGGAATGACGGTGGACGATATCGGCAGCGACGAAGAAGTAAACGATGTCATCGGAGAAGTGTGCAACATGGTGGGCGGGGACTTGAAGTCGCGCCTGTGCGATGCCGGCCTGACCTGTTCCCTCACGATTCCCTCTGTCACCTTCGGCAACGGTTTCAAAATTGAATCCAAAGGGTGGGCTCGACACGAACAGCTGGGCTTCCGCAACAGCCAGCATTCTGCCCTTGTGGAAATCTATGTCAAGAACAGCATTTAACCCTGCGGGAGGAGCCATATGACCCTGAAAGTATTAACGGTTGACGATAGTAAAACCATTCGCATGATCGTAAAGAAAGCGTTTCAATCCTACGATTGTTCGATTTGTGAGGCTGAAAACGGGGCTGAAGGCCTGGCTGCTGCAACCAAAGAGAAGCCGGGCCTTATCATCCTTGATATCACCATGCCGGTCATGAACGGGATCGAGATGCTCGATCGTCTGAAGAGCGATCCGGAGCTGAAGAATATCCCCGTCATCATGCTGACGGCGGAATCCGGCAAGGACAACGTGCTCAACATCGTCAAGAAGGGCATCAAGGACTACATGGTCAAACCTTTCAAGGGCGAAGACCTGATCGAGCGCGTCCGGAAAATCATGCCCCTGGAATCCAAAACCGAAGCGGATTCGACCGAAAATAAACCGGTCAAGTACTTTAGCCAGATAGAGGATATCATCGTCCTTAGCTTGCCGGCGAAGGTCACACGTCCGGTTACCGTTGAAGTTGAGGGAAAACTACAGACCAAGGTTCAGGAGATGACCGCCGCACAGCTCAAGAAAATGATTCTCGATATGGGCGGTGTGTCCGAAACCAATTTGTCGCTGATCAAGCTCATTATTGCAGCCTTCCAGCAGTGCCAGCATGCCGGCATTGCCGTAAAGCTGGTGGCAAACCCCAAGCAAAGCGAAGAATTAAAAGGTTTTCAGGAAACCAGCCAGATTACGGTGTCCCATTCAATCGAGGAAGCCAAGACAGTTCTTTAGCGATTCGGAGGGTCGGATTATCTATAATGAACCAGTGACCCAACGGGGCCGCTTGGTGCCCGATGCAAAATGAGTTAAAGTTTTTTGCAAATTGCAGCGAAAAGAATTGATTCGGAAATCTGGATGCTTCAAAGAATCAACAGAGGGGTTTCATCGCCCAAAGCCTATCGCGAAATATTTTTATAACATATAGACTTATATAGATAATATAGATAATTCGGGATACGCCGGAAGGCAATGGCGAAAAGGTCTCCGGATACGGTATTAAATAGAGTCAACGACCAAAAGGACCCCAGTGGTCATCTATCGACTCCTGTTGAGGCGTCTCGTTTTTGCAGCATGCAAAAGCATCATTGATGATTGGTTGCCTGATGCAGGCTGTTTTGGCTTGTAAGCACAACAGCCTTTTTTTTTATTTGGAATCGCCCGCGTCCAACCGTTATTAACCCCGACCCTAAATGTGGTGGTGTCAAATTTCCCACCCCCACCATCCCTTGACGCTCACCTGATGCTTGGTTGAAACAGCCTTTGCACGCAGGGATTCCGTGTCGGTTTTTTTGACGCATGCGGTATGGAAATTGCTATGAGCACGGTGCGTTTGATCTAATGACGCTCTCCCCGTAGCGAAAGATGACGAGTTCCACGAGCCTGCGTCGCATCCGCCGGAGGGGGCAAAGGAGGCGCCTGTGCAAAACGCTGTTGTCCGCAAAACCGTTTCTGAACAATTGGATCTGTTTTCGGCTCCGACATCGAATTCTGAAATTGATCCTGCCAGCTGTCGGTTTGAACACATCATTGGCCGCAGCCCGCGCATGATTGAAATCTTCGATCTGATCGAAAAAGTGGCGGACTGCGACAGCACCATCCTCATCAATGGCGAGACCGGCACGGGTAAGGGGTTGGTCGCCCGCGCCATCCATCAGAAGTCGCGCAGGCGCACCAAACCCTTCATATCCATCAACTGCGGCGCCATCCCCGAAAATTTGCTGGAAAGCGAGCTCTTCGGCCATCTGAAGGGCGCCTTCACAGGGGCTACCAGTTCCAAACCCGGCAAATTCGAGTTGGCGGACGGCGGCACGGTTTTTCTGGACGAGATCGGAGACATGAGTCCCGATCTCCAGGTGAAAGTGCTCAAGGTGCTGGAAGAAGGGGAGTTTGAGCCAGTCGGCGGTGCAAAGAGCATCAAGGTGGATGTGCGCATCATCGCCGCCACGCACCGCGACCTTTCAGAAGAAGTGCAGAAGGGCAACTTCCGTGAAGACCTGTTTTATCGACTCTATGTAATCCCCATGACGCTTCCTGCATTGAGGGATCGACCGGAGGACATCCGCTATCTGGTACACTATTTCTTGCAGCAAGCCAACTGCAAGAACCATCGTCAGGTGAAAGGCGTCAGCGAAGATGCGCTCGATGCCCTGGCAGCCCACGCCTGGCCGGGAAACGTTCGTGAACTGCGCAACCTGGTGGAGCGTATGATCGTGCTCAAGGGCACCGGGCTGATCACCCGACGTGATCTCCCGGAGGAGTTGCGCGGCGAATCCCGCAGCATGGATTATCCGACTCGAATCGAGATTTCCGAAGAAGGTATTTGCCTCAATAGCGCCGTGACCGAATTCGAGAAAGCTTTGATCCTGCAGTCGTTAGAAAAAACCAAATGGGTCAAGAACAAGGCGGCCAAGTTGTTGCACCTGAACCGAACCACGTTGGTCGAAAAGATTAAGCGCCACCAACTCCGACCGAGCGGCGCCATCGAGCCCGAAGACGATTAAGTTCGAAGGGCTGCCGATCATCCCCAGCGGACGTTTCGTCCGTTCGACGTAACAACGACCTTCCTGCAGTGGCATGGCACGCAATTTGCTAAATTTCGCTGGATAACTACCCTCTCCAAGGGCTAAGCCCGGAGGGGTCGCACCATACGAGGCCAACGTTTTGGGGGTCGAGCCAAAAAACATATTGATCGTGGGGGAGGATGCCGACACGCGTTCCACATTGATGCGTACGTTGCAGCATAACGGTTTTGCGGTGGAAGGTTCTGCTGATGACCGCCAGGCACTCGGCCGGATACACCGGGGAGGGTTGGACCTCATCGTGGCCGTCACTAAAAATGGCCAGGGCTCCGGCGTGGAGTTGCTCGATGCAGTTGGACGGCTGATCACGCCGGTTCCGGTGATCCTGGTGAGCGGGTGTGGAACGGTCGCGGCGGCTGTGGAAGCCATTCAAAGAGGGGCGCGCGATTTTCTGGTTTTGCCGGTAGAGCCGGAGCGATTGACCGCAGCCGCCCGGGCGGCCATCGCCGGAGGAGAGGCAGTCCTTCACGGAACGCAGGGCCCCGAGCATCGTCTCGGTCAAAAATCATTTCTGACGCATGATCCGCACCTCCTGGAGGTGCTTGCAATGGCGCGCCAGGTGGCTCGGAGCACGGCAACGGTTCTGATTCAAGGCGAAAGCGGCACCGGCAAGGAACTCCTGGCCGCTTACATTCACCGGCACGGGCTGCATCCGGAGGCCCCCTATGTGGCGGTCAATTGCGCGGCGTTACCGGAAACATTGGCTGAAAGCGAGTTGTTCGGTCATGAAAAAGGCGCCTTCACCGGCGCTCTCATGCGTAAGATCGGCAAATTCGAACTGGCCAAGAAGGGGACCATCGTTCTGGACGAAGTCGGTGAGATGGCGCTGCCGCTGCAGGCCAAACTGCTGAGGGTCCTCCAGGAGCGTGAGGTCGACCGGATCGGCGGCGGCATGCCGGTGCCGGTTGAGGCACGGGTCGTAGCCATCACCAACCGAGATCTCTCAACGTCCGTTCGGGACGGCGCCTTTCGTGAAGACCTCTTTTTTCGCCTGAATGTCGTACCGTTGGTTATTCCGCCGCTCAGGGACCGGCCGGGGGATATTCAGCTGCTGGCCGATCACTTTCTGGCGCGCTTCAGTGCTCAGGTCGGAAAGGCCGTGAGTCGATTCTCGGAGCAGGCCCTGCAATCGCTAAATCAGCACCCCTGGAAAGGCAACGTGCGCGAGCTTGCCAATCGCATCGAGCGGGCGATACTTCTGGTTGAGGGCGACATGATCCAGCCCCGCCATCTTGGTCTGGAGCCGGCCGGCGGGGTTCAGGCGGGTGCGAGGCCTGCAATGGTCTTCCGATCCGGCATCACCGTCTGGGAGATGGAACGTCAGCTGATCATGGGAACGCTGTCGGAAGTTGACCAGAACCGCACGCGCGCGGCGGAATTGCTTGGCATCAGTATCCGAACGCTGCGCAATAAACTGCGTGAATATCGATCGAATGCCGTCCCGCCGGTGGCCGCCCGCAGCGCTTGAGACATTCGGTCGCCGTGCATGGTACGGAAATTGCTGTTTCGGGAGCGATGACGCCGTCTATTGAGAGGTTGAAGCGACCGCATCGGGATTCGGTCGCCACGCACCGATATAAGCCGGTGTTAGAATTAGCATCGAGAAGGAGATGAGGACATGCCGCAACCGACGGGTCTTTTCGGCGGAACGATGTCGCTGCTGCAACGAACGTTGAACCTTCGGTCGGCCCAGCACCAGGCTTTGTCCGCGAACATCGCCAACGCCGATACCCCTCGTTACCGAGCCTTCGAAGTCGCGGTGGAGGAGGAACTGCGCAAGCTTCGTCCGGACGGACGGCGCCTGGAGATGGTGCGGACCCAGAACGACCATATGCCTCAACCGGTTGTCGCTGGTGCGGACCGCGCAAACTTGCGGGCCGGAGCCATGCCGGCCTTCAGCCTGAGGGCGGACGGGAACACCGTGGACCTCGATCGGGCCATGGGTGATCTGGCCGAGAACACGCTTAAATACAAGACGTCTGCGCAGCTGCTGTCCGGCAAGCTTAAATCGCTCAAGAACGTCATTCAAGGAGGTAGATAAGCATGGATCTCTATGATGCGCTGCACACCAGCTCTACCGGTCTGGCGGCGCAACGACTGCGCATGAATTTGATATCGGCCAACCTGGCCAACGTCAATACGACGCGTACTCCGAACGGCGGTCCCTATCGACGCAAGGAAGTGGTGTTTGAAGCGCGCCCGAATACGGAAAACTTCCGCGATATGCTTCGATCGCGGCACAGCCGTCAGCCGGCCGATGTTCAGGCCACTCGCATCATTGAGGACGAGCGAACGCCGATCGTCAAGTACGCCCCGCACCATCCGGACGCCGACGAGAAGGGGTACGTCGCATTGCCGCACATAAACGTCATGGAGGAGATGGTCAACATGATCTCCGCCACTCGCAGCTATGAAGCCAACATCACCGCCGTCAGGGCCGCCAAGGACATGGCCTTGAAAGCGTTGGAGATCGGGAAATAGCCATGAACGACATCGCATTGACGCCTCCAGTGGGCAATTTGACTGCCTTTCCGGAAATGAGTCGTCCGAAGGCGGAGGGTGCCGGCGGGGACTTCGGCGACCTATTACAATCCGCGCTGAATCGGGTCGGCTCGTTGCAGTCCGAAGCAGACCGTGCGGTCGAAGACCTCACCCTCGGACGCGAGACGGATATCCACTCAACCATGATCGCCGTTGAGAAGGCCGGCATCACCATGGAGCTGGCCCTGCAAATTCGCAACAAGTTGTTGAACGCCTACGAAACACTCATGCGACAGCAGATCTAACCAGGGGACGATATGGCGGCACTACCACCGGTACTGCAGCAATTGGCGACCGTTGTGCGAGGTATGAGTCCGGCGAAACGACTGACGATGCTCAGCTTGGTGTTGGGCACGGTCGCCGGTTTCGCCTTGCTCATGACTTGGTCCGGAGGCATCGAACTGCGAGCACTCTACACTCAGTTGGATGCTCAGGACGCTGGCGCCATCGTGGCTCGGCTCAAGGAGCAGAAAATACCTTATCGCATCGGGGGCGACGGGCGTACGGTTTTAGTTCCGGCGGAGAGCCTGCATGAGATCCGGATGCAAATGGCATCGGAAGGGCTTCCGCAGGGCGGTGGGATCGGTTTCGAAGTATTCGACAACACCAAGCTCGGAATGAGCGAGTTCGCTCAAAACGTCAATTACCAGCGGGCCCTTCAAGGCGAGTTGGCTCGCACCATTGCACGCATCAGCGAAGTTGAAAGCTGCCGGGTGCATCTCGTGATGCCGGAAAAGACGCTTTTCGTGGACAACGAACAGCCGGCGAGTGCCTCGGTGGCTGTCAAACTGAAACCCGGGCGGCGTCTCGGCGTCGAGCAGATCAACGGTATTGTTCATATGGTCTCATCGAGCGTACCGCGCCTTAGCCCGGATCAGGTGACGGTGGTGGACAGCAGCGGTAAACTGTTGGCCGGCTCGCGCGCCAAGACGGCCACCGGCGGCTTGAACACGGATCAGCTCGACTACCAGGGGCAAGTCGAAAAAAACCTTGAAACGCGTGTGAAATCCATGCTCGAGCAGGCCTTGGGAGAGGGCAAAGCTATCGTTCGGCTGGCCTGTGCCTTGGACTTCCAACGTCATGAGAAAACCGAGGAGCACTTCCTGCCGGACAACCGGGTCGTTCGCAGTGAACAGAATCTGAGCGAATCTTCGCGCAACAGCGATGCTCAGCCTCAGGGAGTTCCCGGCGTGCGGTCCAACACGCCCGGTCCGGAGCTGATGCAGAACCCGGTCGCCGGATCCGGTGCATCGTCGTTCGAAAAGCAGGACCGCACCGTGAACTATGAAATCGGCAAAATCACCAGCCGCATTCTCGAACCTGTGGGTCGAATCACCCGGGTCTCGGTAGCCGTGTTGGTGGACGGCACTTACAAGACAACGGCTGGCAAGGATGGCGCGACCACCCGCGAATTCCTGCCACGCGGTGCCGAGGAAATGCAGAAGATCGAGGCGCTCGTCAAGCGGGCCGTTAATTTCGACGCCGATCGAGGGGACACGGTCGAGGTCGTCAATATTCCGTTCGAGGCCTCCGAATGGGCCAACGCCGATGAGGCGAAGCGGCCCGGCGGCTGGATGGTCTGGCTGGAGCAGACCACTCCCTATCTCAAGCAGGCCGTGATCGGGTTGTTCCTGCTGCTGACATTTCTGTTTTTCGTCAAGCCGCTCGTACGCTGGCTGACCGAAAATTCCATCGCCGACATCGAACTGGTGCCGCAGCTGCCGAAGACCGTCGGCGAGCTGGAGCATGAGCTGAGCGGCGCCAAGCGCCTGCCGTCGGTGGATCAGGCCTCTATGTTGATTGCCAGCGACAGCGACGCGTCGGTCGGTGTCATGCGCAACTGGATCCAGGAAAAGTAAACCGTCATGTCCAGCGAATCTCGACAGCTGCCCGGCTCTGTTAAAGCGGCCATTCTCATTCAATCCATGGGCGAGCAGGCGGCCGCCGGTCTGCTCAACCGGCTGACGCCGGACGAGCGCGAGGTGGTTCAACGCCATTTGGGCCAAATGGGGGCGCTGTCCCCCGACCTGGTCGATCAGGTGGCACGGGAATTCACCGTCATGGCCCATCATGTCCGATCCGGAGCTGCCGCACTGCCGCAATTGCCGCCCGTCGGTTCGACCGGTTCCGCGGAGAACGAGAGCCCGAAAATCAAGGGGCTTGAAGCCCTCAAAACCCTCGGACCGGATGATATTTTCGAGTTGATCAAGGACGAGCACCCCCAAACCATGGCGGTGGTGCTGATTCACCTCAAGACGGGGGTCGCGAGTGAAATTATTTCGCTCATGTCCGATGAAATCAAGACGGACGTGGCCATGCGCATCGCCAACATGGACAAGGTGGTCGCCTCCATGGTCGACGACGTGAACGAGATCTTCAAGGACATTCTCAAGAACAAGAAGAGCACCGTGACGAGTCTCAGCGGTGGTGTTGAGCGTTTGGCCGAAATCCTCAATCAGGCCGACGAAATTTCGAGCGAGTTGATTCTCAATGAAATCGAGGAAGCCAATGCGGAGCTGGCGGCGCAAATCAAGCAGAAGATGTTCGTGTTCGAGGATTTGGTGCTGGTCGACGATCGCGGATTCCAGAAACTGCTGCGACGGGTAGAGACCAAGGAGCTTGCCGTTGCGCTCAAGGCGGCTTCCGAAGAAGTCAAGAACAAAGTCTACCGGAACATGTCCGAGCGGGCGTCCGAGATGCTGCGAGAAGAGATGGATACCCTCGGGCCCGTGCGCATGAAAGAAGTGTCCGACGCCCAGCAGGCCATCACCGCCATTATCCAGGAAATGGAGGGCAAGGGTGAGGTGATCATCAGCGGGCGGCGCGGGGAGCAGATCGTCTCTTAACACCACCAGTCAGGTGGGAGCATGGCCATGACAGCCCATACTTTTTATTCTTTTCCAGACATCTCGCGAGATAACGAGCAAATTTCAGCTTTGGCGGAGCGAGTCCAGCCGGCGTTTCAACGGCTATCGTGGGGGTCTCCGGTCCGAAGAACCTGTTCGCGACCGTTCGGAAGCCGCGAACCCATATCGTCGCCATATCCACCGCACCCGCATGCCGAGGATGTCGAGCAGGCCGCCTACTGCCGAGGTTTTTCCGATGGCGAGAAAAAGGGGTATGAGCAGGGCGAGCATGCCGGGCGAGAAAGCGTTCAGAGCCAACTGGATTCGTTGCTGCAGAGCGTGCGGCAGATGCTGGCCGAACTGGAAGGCTTTCGTCGACAGGAAGTTCGAACACTCGAGAAGGAATTGGTAGAACTGACACTGGCTATCGCGCGTAAAGTGGTCGGCCGGGAAGTGGCCGCTCGTCCGGATATCGTGGCCGATTTGCTGCGGGATGCCGTCCGCCGGCTCGAACACGCCGGCGCGCTCAAGATCCGGATGAATCCGGCTGATCTGGAACGACTGTCCGATGTCCTGCCGCAGTTGCTGAAAGACTTGGGCGACCCCGGGCGGGTGACGTGCGAGGCCGATGCCAGTCTTAGCGTCGGCGGTTGTTTCATCGAAGGCGAAGCCGGCGAGATCGATGCGCGGATCGAGCGGCGGTTTCATATCGTGGAAGAGGCGTTGCAGGCCGAAGGACGCGTGGATGCGGACGAGCAGGAGCCGCGTGCATGAACCCCGCCATCCAGTTGGACCGGTACCGGCGCTGCCTGGAAACGGTGAACCCGCTCCAGGTCCAGGGCAACGTCGCACAGGTGATCGGGCTGGTGGTGGAAGCCAACGGACCGGCCTGTCGATTGGGAGCCGTGTGCGACATCTACACGCGAGATAACGCTCGGCCGCTAGCTGCCGAGGCGCTGGGATTCCGCGATCAGCGCGTGCTGTTGATGCCGTTAGAAGAAATCCGCGGCATTGCGCCGGGCTGCCGCGTCGTCGCTCGCCAGCAGCAGGCGACGGTGGGAGTCGGCCCGGGATTGCTGGGCCGAGTGATCGACGGATTGGGGCTGCCCATGGACGGCAAGGGTCCGCTGACGGTCGACGACGACTATCCGCTGTATGCGACTGGCATGAACCCGCTGCGGCGGCGCCGGATTCACGAACCGCTCGATCTGGGCATCCGTGCGATCAACGGACTGCTGACCGTGGGATGCGGCCAGCGAGTCGGTGTTTTCGCGGGCTCCGGCGTCGGCAAAAGCGTCCTGCTTGGCATGATCGCGCGCAACACCGTCGCGGACGTCAATGTCATTGCATTGATCGGCGAGCGCGGCCGGGAAGTCAATGAATTTATTGAAAAGGATTTGGGCCTGGAAGGGCTGAAGCACTCGGTGGTGGTTGTGGCAACATCCGATCGGCTGCCGCTCATCCGGACCCGGGGTGCCTTTTTGGCCACGGCCATCGCCGAATATTTTAGGGACCAGGGTCTGCGCGTAAATTTGATGATGGACTCCGTAACGCGATTCGCGATGGCCCAGCGGGAAATCGGGCTGGCACTCGGTGAGCCGCCGACGACCAAAGGGTATCCGCCGTCGACTTTTACACTGCTCCCGAAGCTGCTCGAGCGAGCCGGCACCGGCACCGGATGCGGCTCGATCACCGGGCTGTATACCGTGTTGGTGGAGGGCGACGACACGAACGAGCCGATTGCCGACGCCGCCCGCTCGATCCTCGACGGCCATATCGTGCTCAGCCGTGAATTGGCCATGCAAAACCATTATCCGGCCATTGATGTGCTGCGCAGCATCAGCCGCGTGATGGATGATGTGGTGGAGGCTCCCCAGCGCCGCAATGCCGGTCGCTTCAAGGAAACCTTGGCGACCTACCGTAAAGCTGAAGACCTGATCAATATCGGTGCCTATGTCGCAGGCAGCAATGCGAAGATCGATACCGCCATCAAGATGATCGATCGGATCCATGCTTACTTGAGGCAGGATATCGGTGAAACGGTGACGCTGCCCGTCGGAATTGCCCAGCTGGAAGCACTGTTCGGATCAGGGGCGTGATTTCTGCGACCGTGGCGCCGCAGGACGCCCATCGCCCCGGCGTCACTTGATTACCGTGGCCGCCGCTTCCCATTTGGACTTCGGAGGGAAGCACGCTGATGACCCCTTGGGATTTCAACCATAGCCGTGTTTCATTTCCGCTTCGAAACCTTGCTCAATGTCCGTCGTCATGCTGAAGAATGCCTCCAAAAAGAGCTTTCAGAGGCACGGCAGGCGCTCACCGACGAACAATCCGTTCTGAGAGATAAAAAGAACGCCCGGCGCCAGTGCCTCCAGGAACAGCGCCGGAAGCAGCATCGGGGCTTCCGAGGCCCCGACATGCTCTTGTTCGGGAATTATCTGCAGCGGCTGGAGCGTGACATCGACGCTCAGCAGAAGCGCGTCGCGACCGCGGAACGTAGGGTCGGCCAAAAACGCCAGGCGCTGATCGAAGCCATGAAAAAAAGAAAGATTATCGAGAAAATTAAGGAAAAAGATCGAGACAGTCACCTGCGAGCGTTGGCAGAACTAGAGCGCAAATTCATAGATGAAGCCGCCGCTCGGAGCCATTCTGCCGCACGATCCGGTTGAACGCCAACCTCCGGGATCATCCGCTATGGTTTCGGCATGCCCCGGCACGGAAAAAGTTGCCAGCGAACGGAAATTCTTGCCCATATATTTCTGTTCGTCCGATCGGAAGAGGGCTGGTCGGCCGAACTGAAAAATATCAGTAACGCGCGGGATGGCCGAAAATCACTGATTTTCAAATACTTGCCAATATAGAGCCGAAAGCGGTAGAAAGACGGGCCGTGATTGAAAAGACTGGCACGCTCTCTGCTAATCGGAGGACACCTTGGGGCGAATTACGGTCGAGAAAAGGAATGACGATCAGCGATGACTTCTATGGGCACTGGGATTGAAGCCGCATTGATGGCGGGATTGCCACCGGCTGCCGCCGGCGGTTCGGCAGGACCCGGAGCAACGACGCATGCCGGCTCGATGCTTCGGGCCGGTCGAACGGCCGCCGATGGGCCGGCGAGTTTCAGGGCTGTGTTGCGTGCGGCTGCCAATACCGATGAATCCGAGCCGGCAGCAGGGCGCTCATCCTCCGCGGCACCCGCTTCCGCTCCGGCGCGTGATGGGGACTCGGCTCAAGAGACGGACTCGCTCGAATCCGACGATTGCGTCACCAAAACGAGGACGGCCGAAGCGCCGGCCGAAACGCAAGCCACAGAAGGACCATCGTCCATCGGCTCGCAGTGGATCGGGTCGGCGCCGGCCGCCGTTTCCAGCAAAATATCCCCGGCGGGCACGTTCGAAGCGGTCGACACTCTGGCGGAGAATCTGACCGGCGACGAAACCGCCAAAGAAGCCGTCCCTCAAGAATGGACCGAGCTGCTGGATCTCTTGAGTCGGTTGCAGCAGGCTTTGACGAGCGATCCCGCGAGCGCGCCCGCCCTGATCCCCGAGGTATCCGAATCAATCGAGAAATGCCTGGTATCCGCGGACACCCCCCCCGGCGCAGGGCCGCAGGTGCGGCAGGTTCTGACAGACCTGTCGAACGAGTTGCGCGATGCGTTGCCCGAAGCGGTGTCGGAACTGGTATCGAACTCCGGTGAAACACAAACAGCCGACCCGGCACGGGAAGGAGTTTTCGGTGGAGACGGCCGCGAGCTGCCCGAGCCGGCGGACGCACCGGCGGTCCGGCACTCGACGAAACAGCAAGCACATTCAGAGGAGACTCATCGGGTGTGAAGGCCGGTGCCGCCGCAGGTCATAGCTCCATGTTTCGGGCAGAGGATGTAACCGCCGCCAATGCACCCGTCCTGCCGGCGACCCCTCAGCATGAAGCGATGCGCAGCAGCGTGCCGTCGGAGCCTTCCCGATTCGTCGATACCGGACCGGACTCCAGCGGATCGGTTGCCGAAACCCGGCAGGAGGGATCGCCGGAGTCGGGCGATTTTCGGCAAGCCGCGGACCATGCCTCGTTTTCGAAGGTGACGGCAACGGTGACTCCAGCGACCGGCGACGCTGACGTCCTCGCTGAAGGCTTCTCCATCCTGACGCGCGAGGCACATCTATCGCCGGGTGCCGACGGTGGGCTGGATAGGACCGCCGAGGTCCCAGCGGCCGTCCGAGACAAGGAGACAACGACCGGAACCGGGCGAGCAGCGGTCTTTGATCAGATTGTTCAACGTGCGGCGGTTCAACTCAAAAACGATCAGGGAGAAATCAACATCGATCTCAAGCCGGACTTCCTGGGTCGTGTGCGCATGCAGATTCTGACTGAGAACCAGCAGGTTTCCGTGCGCATCGTCACCGAGCTGTCCGCCGTCCGGGACATGATCGAAACCGGCTTGAATCAGCTCAAGTCCGAATTGCAGAGCCAGGGCATCCAGGTGGAACGGCTGGAGGTGAGTGTTGCCGATGATCACCGCCAACGGGGCTGGCAGCGGGCAAATACCGCATCGGCATGGAAAACAACCGCCGCCAATGACGTTTCAGCCATTGAGCGGTCGGATATGGAGGAGCGCTCCGCATCGCTTTACTATCGGTCGCGATCAGGCGGAACAGCGAGCATCGACATGTTTGTTTGATCCGGACCGCCCGATGCTCATTTCGGGCAGGGTGCGGTCAATTCAATGAAAGAGGCGGCACGAATGGAAACCAATATGCTCTCCGGTACGACCAGCAGCAGCGGAACCTCGGCGGCGACGGCCACCGCTTCCAAGACGATGGGGAAGGACGCCTTCCTCACCTTGCTGATCACCCAACTGCAGCACCAAGATCCGCTCAATCCGGCGGACAGCACGGAATTTA
>JALOPB010000272.1 GCA_025454115.1 Desulfobacterales bacterium
AACCCGGTGCTGTGCGCGGCGGCCCTGGCGACGATCGACGTCATCGAAACGCACGGCCTGGTGACCCACGCCCGGGATCTCGGCCGCACCACTCTGGAGCGCTTGAAGGAGATGCAGACGCGGCATCCATTGATCGGCGATGTTCGCGGACTGGGGCTATTTCTGGGGATCGAACTGGTGAAAGACCGCCGCACCCGCGAACGCGCAAGCGAGGAGGCCGAGGCGGTCATGTATGCAGCGCTTTCCCGAGGCTTGAGCTTCAAGACCACCATGGGCAACATCCTGACCCTCACCCCGGCGCTCACCATCACGCGCGAGGAGATGGACCGGGCGCTGGCGATCCTGGAGGATCCTGGAGGACAGCATTGCGGAGGTCGAGAAGGGATAACGGAAGGGTTCACGGTTTCGGGGACCGTTGAACCTTATCCCCAACCCCAAACCTATGCCCTGATCTTCGCCCCCTTCGGATCCACCAGCGGCAGGTCGGCGACCTGAGCCTGAATTCTTTCCCCTAAAATCTCTACTTCGAGCATGGTCCCGGCCTTGGCCAACTCCAGCGGCAGATACACCAGCCCGATATCCTTGCCAACGGTGTGGCCGTAACCGCCGGTGCGGATGCGGTCGACCAGCCGGCCCGAGGCGTAGACCGACTCCCCGCCGTAGAGGTTGCCTCCCGCGTCCAAGGTCAGTGCGCAGACCCTTGTGGATAGCCCTTTGCGTTTGATTGCGAGCAGGGCCTCCCGGCCGATGAAATCCGGTTTGTTGAAACGCACGCAAAAGCCGAGCCCGGCTTCGAGCGGGCTGTCCTCAGGGGTGATGTCTCCGCTCCAGTAAAGATAGCCTTTCTCAAGGCGCAGGGAGTCCAGGGCCTTGTAGCCGGCCGGCCGTAGGCCGTGCGTCCGCCCGGCCGCCATCAATGCATCGAAAACGGTCCGGGCATCCGTCGGTTGGATGTAAAGCTCCCAACCCAGCTCGCCCGCGTAGCTGACCCGCTGAGCCCATACCGACGTCCCCTGGATGTTCACGGCCTGCGCCGTCATATAGGGAAAGGCCGCGTTGGAAACGTCGGTCGGGCTTACGGCCTGCAGCACTTCGCGCGCCTGGGGGCCCCAGAGCCCCAGGCAGCCCAGTCGGTCGGTGACGTCCTCGATCACCACCGATCCATCATCGGGCTGGTGCAGCTGCATCCAGCCCAAATCGCTGGAGACGAAGGAGGTCCCGGAAATGATCCGGAACTCGTTTTCGGCGGCGCGCGTCACCGTCACATCGCTTTCAATACCGCCCTTCTGGTTCAGGAACTGGGTGTAAACGATGCTGCCCACCGGCCGATCGACATCGTTGGCCGCCAGCTTCTGCAGAAAGGCGAACGCCCCCTTGCCGCGCACATCGATTTTCCCGAAGGAGGTCATGTCGAAGAGAGCCACCCGCTCGCGCGCCGCCCGGACTTCTTCGGCCACGAGACCGAAGGAGGGCGGCCGTGTCCATCCCCAGTTCTTCTGATCGGCGCCGGCCTGCCGCCACGGCCGGCCGGGGTCGTAATAATTGGCCCGCTCCCAGCCGTTCTTGTGGCCGAAGACGGCGCCGAAGTCCTTCAAGCGCTCGTAGAAGGGGCTCGTACGATAGGGCCGGCCCCATTCGTTTTCGTCGCCGGGATAGCGCATATGGTAGTAGTAGCGGTAGACCTCCCGGCATGATTCCACCAGAAAAGGCTTATTCGATAGGTGAGGTCCGAAGCGACGGACATCCAGTTCGTGCACGTCGATTTCGGTATCCCCTTCGAGGATCCATTCGGCAACGGTCTTGCCTACGCCGCCGGCCCCGACGATCCCGTTGATCGACCCACCGGCAGCCACGAAGAATCCGCGCAACCCCGGCACCGGTCCGAGGGCGTAGTGGCCGTCCGGGGTGAAAGCATCCGGCCCGTTGATGAGTTGGACGGCTTCGGCCTCGGCCAGGATCGGCATGCGGCGGATGGCATTTTCCATGACCGGCATGAACAGGTCCCATTCCGGGCTGAGCAGCTGCTGATTGAATTCCCAGGGGACCCCCTCCGGCGACCACTCCTTGGGGTTGGTCTCGAAGGCGCCGATCAAAAAGGCGCCCGTGTCCTCGCGGCAGTAGAACAGGTTGTCGGGGTCGCGGATGACCGGCGTGGTCGGGGCGAGCTCGTGGCCGGGGATCGGCTTGGTCGTCAGGTACTGATGCATCAGGGGCACCGTCGGCAGGAACACGCCGACCATTTCCGCCAGGCGCGGCGCCCACTCGCCGGCGGCGTTGACGACGCACTCGGTGCGGATCGCGCCGTGGTCCGTGATCACCCGGGTGACCTCCCGGCGCGGCGACAGCTCGATGCCCGTGACGCGCACGTTCGTGCAAACCTCGACGCCCATGTTGCGGGCCTGGCGGGCCAGCTCGTAGGTGATGCCGTTGGGATCGATGAACCCGTCGTCCGGAACCCATACCGAGCCGTGAAGGCCTTCGTCGGATATGAAGGGGCAGCGCGCGACCACTTCCTTGGGCGTTATCATGTCCGCAGCGAGGCCGATGGCCCTGGCGCGGCTGACCTCGCGCTTCAGCGCCTTGAGCCGGTCCGGGCTCGAGGCCAGCCGCAGGCTTCCGACCGTGCGCCAGCCGAGCGACGCGCCGCCGTCGCCCTTGGCCAGTTCGGTGAAAAGCCGGATGCTGTAATTCATCATTTTCATCAGCGCCGGCGAGGTCCGGAACTGCGAGACCAGCCCGACCGAGTGGAACGTGGTGCCGCTGGTGAGCTCGCCCTTGTCCACCAGCACTACATCGCTGCATCCCATTTTGGATAGATGGTAGGCGACGCTGGTCCCGAACACGCCGCCGCCGATGACCACAATCCTGGCTTGGTCCTTCATTTTCGATCTCCTTTATCTACGCGGTCGCCTGATCGACCAGCTCCACGATATCTTTCACGTCAACCCGGCTGCCGCGGTCGGCCAATCCGTCCCGCAGCATGGTGACGCAGAACGGACAGGCCGCCGCCGCCACTCCGGCACCGCTGGCGAGCAGATCGTCGACCCGCTCGGCATTGATGCGTTTGCCGATCTTCTCCTCCATGAACATCCGGCCACCCCCCGCGCCGCAGCAGAGCCCCTTGTCCCGGGATCGGCGCATCTCCCGGAGGCCGCCCCCGCCATCGAGGGCTTTCAGAATGGCGCGCGGCGCATCGTAAAGCCCGTTCCAGCGCCCCAGGTAACAGGAATCGTGAAAGGCGACCGGCTCCCGAAGACCGGTCTTGACCTTAAGCCGCCCCGCCCGAAGGAGCTGCAGCAACAGCTCGCTGGCATGCAGCACTTCGAACCGGGCGCCGAACTGCGGATAGTCATGCTTGAGCGTGTTGTAGCAGTGCGGGCATCCGGCCAGAATTCTCTGAGGACGGTACCGGTTGAGCACGTCGGCGTTTTCCCGGATCATCGTCTGGGCCAGATATTCGTTTCCGGCCCGGCGGGCCATGTCCCCGTTGCAGCGTTCTTCTTCGCCGAGGATGGCGAAATCGACCCCCGCCTTCTTCAGCACCCGTGCCATGGCCTGAGAGACTTGCTTGCCGCGGTCGTCGAAAGACCCCGCGCAGCCGACGTAGAAGAGCAGCTCGGCATCTGGACGGTCGCAGAGCAGCGGAACATCCAACCCCCTGGCCCAATCCCCGCGCGTGTCGCTGCCGAAGCCCCAGGGATTGGACTGGTTTTCGAGGCTGATGAACGTATCCTGCATCTCCGGCGGGAAATTAGCCTCCATCAGGACCTGATGCTTGCGGATTTCAAACAGGAGGTCCAGGTGCTGGATGTTCACCGGGCAGATGTCCTCGCACGCCCGGCACGTGGTGCAGGACCAGACGATATCGCCGGTGATGGGTGCGCCGTCGCGCACCAGCGGCTGGACGGACTCGAACGAGCGTTTCAGGATGGCATCGGATTGCCGCAGAAGATCGACCTTGACGTCGTGGACCACGCGCCGGGGTGAAAGCGGCTTGCCGGTCATGGCCGCCGGGCATTGCTCCTCGCAGCGGCCGCACTCGGTGCAGGCGTAGAGATCCAGCACGCTCTTCCAGCTCAGATCGGACGACTTGCCGAGGCCGTAGCTTAGAGCGTCTTCGGCTTCGAGGTCGGTCACGATCATGGGCTTCGTCCGCGCGAGCGGCTTCAAGAAGACGTTGGGCGCGGCCGCCAGCATGTGCAGGTGCTTCGAGCCGGGAATGTAGATCAAGAACCCGAGAATCGTCAGGACATGAATCCAGTAGATCGTTTCGTAAACGGTGCGGCCGGCCTCCGGAGAAAGCCGCGTCAGCCCCAAGGCATCCCCGAGGGCTTCGGAAACGGTCAAATACCGGCTGGTGTCGAAGCCGGTGCCGCCGATCGCCGGCAACAGCAGAAACGCGTTAAGCAGGTGGAATGTGACCACGATCACCGCGATGAAAACGATGATCAGCCGGGCATCCAGCCCATTGGGCAGATAGGCGGGCCGGATGACGATGCGCCGGTAGAGTCCATAGGCGAGGCCGAGAAGCACCGCAAAGGCCAGGATGTCTGCGATGAAGAGATAGCCGCCGTAGAGGCCCGGTATGAAATCGGATACGTGAAGCGCCGGGAACACGCCGCGCAGCATCAATTCCGCGGAGTGCGGCTGAACGGCCAGGAAGCCAAAAAAAATAAGGGTGTGCGCAATTCCCGGAAGCTTTTTGCGCCGGACGTTGGACTGGCCGAGCACGTCGGTGAACAGGACCCTGATCCGCTGGCCCAGGCGGTCCGGCAGGGCAGCGCTGCGGCCCTGAACTCTTTTCATCAAGAGCACCAGGCGCCGGGTGCGGGCGGCGAATACGCCGAAGGCGCCCATGATGGCGACAGCCGTTAG
>JALOPB010000273.1 GCA_025454115.1 Desulfobacterales bacterium
CCTGGCCCTCTGGCTGGCCGTTTCCGCGACCGATCTGGTCGGCGTGACCGCCGCCGCCCTGGCCGCCATGAGCGGCCGCCTCTGCGCCGTAACGTATCTGCAATTGAAGTTCCGCAAAGAAAAACGCGTGCTCGCCCTGGACCCGGCCGCTTGAAAAAAAAGGTTTCTGGCGCCGCCAACGAACCGGCATTTATTCCCTTGACATTTCTCAGCTATATTTGGACAATGTGAACCAGGGGCGAACCGTAATAATTATTTTTTTTAACAATTTAATAAAACGTAGAGGAGGGATCATGAAACGTAACTTCCGCTTGGTTTTTGCATGGACCTTGTGCAGCGTGCTGGCCTCTATCGTGCCGCTTTTCGCCCAAGCCCAATACTACAAGACGTATTTCTTCAAACCCGGATCAATCAAACAGATCGTGGTCTATGCTCACGACTCCCAAAACGGATTCATCATGAACATCTATACCGACCCGCCGGTGGAAGGCAAGGGGATCCTGACCTTTGCAACCCCGGGGCAGGGGGTTGAAGAGAGGCTTCATTCGTATTATTACCTATCCCAGATCGCGGCCATGATCCGCTCCGGGACGATCACCGGGGTGGCCTATTCGCCCAAGGATGAACTCCTGGAGGTCAACCCGTCGCCCTATTTTTATTCCGAGATCATGCCGCCGGGAAAGGACGGCGGCCATCTGGCCTATCGCATCCGCGGGTTCTATTCCCTGCCCTGGTCGGCAACGAATCCGGCCGCGAAACCCTTGGTCATGCAAATTCAACAGGCGGCCGTGATTCCGGCCGGGCAAAGCCTGGCAGGGGACTGGAAGGGTTTCCAGGGCATGATCTTCACTTTCACCCAGAACGGCAGCCAGTTCGCCTGGATCGTCAAGGCGACGGGCGAAAAGGCACAGGGCAGCATCGATGGAGACACGCTCCTGGTCGCCTGGACGAACGCGCAGGGCAGCGGCACGGCCAAGGGCAAGATCACGGCCAAGGACGCTTCCGGGCGCGCCACGCGCATCGATTGGGACAACGGCGTGGTGTTCAGCCGCTGAACGGCTTGAAACAACTTTGGAGTCAAACATGAAAAAACCGAAATCAATCCAGCACTGTTTTCCCGCTTTGCTATGCCTGTTTCTGGCCTGGCCTCTCTTTGCCCAGGCTCCTCAGCGGACCGAGGTTATCCCCGGCCAGATGGACCCGTTTAGCGTGACCCTCTTCCGCAACCCGGACTACTCGGTGCCCATCGGCACCTGGAAGCTGGCCCCGGGCATGCGCCTGCTGAAAGTGCCGAGCGTCAAGGCGGTGCCGCGATCGGTCCTCGTCGGCGCCAAGGTCAGCGTGCTCCTTTTCCCGAGCCGGGATTTTTCCTCCACCCAACCGGTATGGAACGCGCAACAGAAAGTATTTGTCGAGTACGACAGCTATTTGATTCCCTTTTTCCGCTTCCGCACCTCCAGCGCGAAAATGTTCCCAGAGAAGAAAGCCGGCGAACCGGAAACTGTGCTCACTGGCCAGATGGGGGCGGAATTGAAAGAAATACCGACGAAAACCGTTGCTCCCAGGGTAGATTGTTCCATCGTGATCCACCGCCGCGACATTGACGACATGGTCGGCGTTTCCCTCGAGTCGACCAATCCGGCCACTCCCTGCAAGCGGTTCTACCCGCTGGCGGAAAGGGCTGCGGATCAGGCCATCGTTTATGAGGCCATCCCCGCCAGGGGACCTTTCATCCTGACCGTCTTTGCCGGTGGCAGCGGGCAGATGACGCTCTATCCATCGACATCGCCACCCAATCCAAATAACCTCCTGGTCACCATCTTCACGCCATACATGACGCTGGAACTCCCAGAAAAGAACGCAGAAACCGCGCGCTTCGACCTGCGCGCCCTGGGCATCGAGGGCGACATCTCCCGGATGAAAATCCGCTACATCGGCCCGCTCGATCCGGCCGACTATTCTGAAGCCAAGAGCATGCGCGCGCCCGGCGCCCAGGACATTCAGGCGCAGATGCTCAAGCCCCTCCCGGCACCGGTCGCGGCGGGCAGCTCGGGAAAGGAGCCGGTCTCGCTGGCCGGCACGTGGCAGAGCAACGTGGGCGCCGAGTATGTCTTCAGCCAATCGGGAGCCGCGTTCACCTGGACGGCGGCCAGCCTGGGGCAGCAGGGAAGCGGAACGATCGCCGGCATGAAGGTCACCACGCAAATGGCCGGAGGCGGAGTCTTCAACGGCCAGGTCATTGAAGTGGACCCGGCCGGGGCGGCCCGGCGCATCGATTGGGAGAACGGGGTGATCATCTTCCGCCAGGGCGCCGCTATCCCGCCGGCTGCACCTGCGGTGGCCGACCTGGCGGGCGACTGGCAGGGCTTCATGAACATGACCTTCAGCTTCACCCAGAACGGCAGCCAGTTCGCCTGGTTTGTCCAGGCCACGGGCGAAAAGGCCCAGGGCACCATCGCTGGCGACGTACTCACGGTCACATGGACAAACCCACTGGGCAGCGGATCGGCCAAGGGCAAGATCGCGGCCAAGGACGCCTCCGGGCGCGCCACGCGCATCGAGTGGGACAACGGCGTGGTGTTCAGCCGCTGAGTCAGGACAAACCGGGGTTGGCCAGGCCCTGACCGCCAGTCACTCGCCATCGTCAACTGAGCGGCTTCAATTGATGCGCTTGATGTCGATCCCGCCGAACAGAGCCGGCGCCTTGAAATTAGAGGCCCCGACGACAGTTTCGTAAGCCAGGGTCAGCATCAGGTTCACCTTGCGCATTCCCTTGCCGCCTCCCCATGAATCTGCGTATGTGGGGGTGTCCGGGGGCGATACGGTGATGAGCGTGGAGAATCCCGACGGACCGGAGGTCACGGTCAGCGGCAAATAAATACTCTGATGCGCCGCAGCCATCCACGGACGATCGCATTTCAGGCTCACGATCGGTGGATCACCGGCAGCCCAGGTGGAACGCAGGGTGCCTTGGGCGTCGGAGGTCCGCACGGTGATTGCGTAGGTCGCATTCTCCGCAGGCAACTCCAGGTCGAGATACACGAGGCCGCGCGGCCATGGCCAGATACGCAGGATCTCTTTGGCTTGGTCGGTGACGCGCGTAGGATACGAAACCAACTCCACGGGAAAGGCTTCCAGCGCGCCCACGTAATATTTCTTCCCGTTGAGGTAGTATGCGGGCGGTTCCGACCAGGATCGGAACGCTAACCCGGTACGCCAGTCGAGCGCGCCCGTGGATTCCGGCACCGTCGGGGCCCTGACCCGGATCTCGTTCTCGTTGCCCTGCTGCATCGTGCCTGCGACCCCACCCGGCAGCGAGGAGAGCAGCTGCCCCATGGCCGGGATGGCGCTGACCGTCTTCAGCGTCGCCGCCCAATCAACCGGAGCCGTGAGCTTGTTGACGACGGACATGGGCAGGGGTTTCATGGCCGGTTGCGGGCCTGGAAGTGGCATGGGCGTGGCTTCGGGCGCGGCAGGTCCGGGCAGCGGCATGGGCGTGGCCTTGACCAATTCTCCTGACACCTGGGTCATGGCCTGGGACCGCCGCAGTCCGCCGTAGAGCTGGCCCACGCTGGTCACCGGCAGGTTACCGGCGGGGCTGATGCGGATCGTGTAGGTGACGCCTTTTTTTGCCGGGAAAGGCACGCTCGCCGGGTTGCCCTGCCCCGACGAGGGGTCAGGTCCGGCGCCGTGCACCTCCAGGAGCAAGGCCACGGTGGCTCCCCAGGCAACGATCATCCGGTGCGGGCCGTCCGCCTGGGCGGTGTAGCTGAAAGTGAACGGCTGGGCGCCGGGCTGCAGGGTGAACTCGGTCAGCATGGGGAAGCCAGCCTGTGCCGCCTGATCAACAGGTGACTGGGCGTGCATGGGCGCGACGCAGAGGAGCGCGACCAGCAGCAAGCCGCCAAAAATATTTTTCATGGTTCCTCCCTTTTACAAATATACTGTTAAGCGGACACGGAAAAACAGGCCTGATAATGATGTGGGTTCAAATCGTTTGCTCCCCACGAGAAAGCTCCTTGTCTCCTCCCGATAGAGCGGCATGCTTCGCCCTCTCTGTCCGGTTCTTTAAAACTGGAATATTTTCGGCATAAGCGATAAAAAAGTCAAATCTGTTTTCTCTGGAAGCCTGATTGTTGACTGGCTTTGGTTCGATGAAACCGTGGTGTCAGCGAAGAAGCCAAAATAACGTGCCTGAGGATAGGGTGGTCATCGCATGGCCAGGGCCAATAGCAAGGACAGAAATGGCCGGTAGGGCGGGACAATGCACAACGCGTGGGACAACGGCGCGGTTTTTCAAGCGCCAACGCTTGGCGAGATCAAAATGGTTGCTTTAAAAGGTCGTATAGGACCTTGCCGAAGAGCAAGAGCAGGGTAAGGATGAAGACCGGCCGGATGACCGCAGCGCCGCGCCGGATGACCAGCTTGGCCCCGAGCAGGTTGCCGGCGATGCCGGCGATGGCGGCCGGGACGCCGAGAGCGAAGAGGACCTTGCCATTGGCGATAAAGGTCACGACGGCGGCGATGTTGGAAGCCAGGTTCACCACCTTGGTGTTGGCATTGGCCGTGACAAAATCGTATTTCAGGGCAAGCGTATAAAACAGGAGGATGAGGAACGTGCCGGTGCCGGGGCCAAAGAAGCCGTCGTAGAAGCCGATCAGCAGCGAAGCCAGGGCGGCGAGAGAATACTTTCGCCGGCCGGGCAGGTCGCCGGAGCGGTTGCTCGAGCCGAGCGAACGGTTGGCCAGAGTGAAGACCGCGACCAGCGGAATCAGCACGATCAGCAGCCAGCGCAAAAAGTCGGGGCGCAGCAGCAGCACGGCGCTGGCGCCCAGGAACGACCCGCCCAAAGCGAACAGGGCGCTGAGCAGCGCCACGCGCACGTCGATCATCCCATGCTGGTGGTAGCGCAGGGTGGCGAACAGGGTGCCGAAGCAGGAGGAGAACTTGTTGTTGCCCAGGGCGAAGTGCGGCGGCAGGC
>JALOPB010000274.1 GCA_025454115.1 Desulfobacterales bacterium
CTGCGTTGCTGCTCATACCGGCCATCGCTTCGGCGATGACCCTGCTGGTCGTGTTCTACTGCTGGACCATACCCGATGCCTTTACCGG
The DNA here is from genome assembly GCA_025454115.1 of Desulfobacterales bacterium. Lineage (GTDB taxonomy): Bacteria > Desulfobacterota > Desulfobacteria > Desulfobacterales > SpSt-501 > SpSt-501. The sequence goes on from JALOPB010000274.1 coordinate 89, forward strand.
TCTCACTGGTTCAGACTACTTGAAATACCTTCTCTATTACCTGATCGGCGTGGGCCTTTTTATCGTTGGGTTCCAGAAGGTCCGCAGCGCGATTAAAAACTACAGCGTTCCGTTACAGGAGCCGTTGCTGTAATCCACGTTTACGCATGTCCGGCCCTAGCCGGTCAATAGGGTTTCCCGACAAGGGACTGAATATGATGAAAATCCTATTTCTCGTAAAAGCGATGGCTCTCGTATGCAGCGTATGCTTCTTTTCATTGTGCGTGCCTGGAATCGCTTTGGCTGAAAGTCCAAAGAAGGAGCGGATGGGACTCGTCCTTCCCAGCGAAAAATGGACAGGAGACCTGGACGGGATGATCAAGCGGCGCATGGTCCGGGTCTTGGTCGTTTACAGCAAGACCTTCTTCTTTGTGGACAAAGGCACTCAGCGTGGGATTGTCTACGAGGAATTCCGAAAATTCGAGGAAGACCTGAACAAGAAGCTCAAGGCCAAGCATATCCGTGTGAACGTCGTGTTCATTCCCGTTTCAAGGGATGAGCTGCTGCCGGCGCTGGTCGAGGGCCGAGGCGACATCGCCGCCGCCAATCTCACCATCACCGAGGCGCGCGAACACCTGGTGGATTTCGCCGATCCGACGCTTACCGATGTGAACGAAATCGTGGTGACCGGACCCGAATCCCCCGCCATTGCAGCTCTCGATGACCTCTCCGGCAAGGAAGTGTTCGTCAGGCCCTCCAGCAGCTATTACGAAAGCCTCAGGGCGCTGAATGAGCAGTTCAAGAAAGAGGGCAAGCCCGAAATCGAGCTGATGCCGGCGCCCGAAAACCTCGAAGACGAGGACCTCCTCGAAATGCTGAATTCCGGCTTGGTCAAACTCCTGGTTGTGGACAACCACAAGGCTCAATTCTGGAAGCAGATTTTTCCGAAACTGACGCTTCACGAGGACGTTTCGGTTCGGACCGGCGGTAGCGTTGGCTGGGCCATCCGCGAGAACAGCCCCCATCTCAAGGCGGATCTTAACGACTTCGTGAAGAAGCATGGCAAGGGAACCGCCTTCGGCAGCGAAATTTTCCGCCGCTACCTCAAGAGCACCAAATATGTCAAAAACGCCACGAACAGCGAGGAGATCAAAAAGTTCAAGGAGCTGGTGCAATTCTTCCGCAAGTACGGCGATCAATATGGCATGGATTGGATGCTGATGGCCGCTCAGGGCTATCAGGAGTCCCGCCTCGACCAGAACGCCAAAAGCCCGGTCGGCGCCATCGGCGTCATGCAGGTCATGCCGGCCACCGGCAAGGAGCTCAAGGTCGGCGACATCCGGTTGACCGAGCCGAACATCAACGCCGGCGTCAAGTACATCCGATTCTTGGTCGACCAGTACTTCAAGAACGAACCCATGGACGACTTGAACAAGGGTTTGTTCGCTTTTGCATCTTATAACGCGGGTCCTGGGCGAATTCGGCAGCTCAGGCGAGAAGCGCAAAAACAAGGGCTTGACCCGAATGTCTGGTTCAATAACGTCGAGCTGGTTGCCGCGCAAAAAATCGGACGCGAGACCGTGACCTATGTCAGTAACATTTACAAGTATTACATCGCCTACAAACTCGTCCAACAGGAATACATCGAGCGGCGTGAAGCAAAGGAGGAGTTCCAGAAGCAATAAAATTTTGTCAGCGATAATTTCGAAGCCCAACTTTCGAAATTCGAATCAATCTCCCAACTCAACATTCAACACCAGCCAAATACGTTTTGGAGTCTGGAGAATGCGATGAAACCCGGAGGCATCTCTAAGTTTTCGTCAAGGGCCGTCATCGCCGCAATTTTTTTGGCGGCGATTGTTTCCGCGGGCTGCGCCACCCCGGTGGGAGTCCGCCGCATGGATTCCCAGGAGGCTCACGGCAAGCTGGCCGAAAGCGTCCTCGCCGGCGAGAAACTGAGCGCCCCGACCGTGCAGATTCTCAACCGGTCCGGTCTTGCGCGAAAATTCGGCGACGAACCGGCGGAGGTGATCGCAGCCATCCACCGGGGCCTGCCCACCGCCCGCGAACCGGACCGTCTTTTTGCCTTGGCCGAGCTGTCCTTTTTACATGCGAAACGGAGCGGAGAGACGACCTATTTTTTGGCCGCGGCGGTATACGCTTACGCGTTTCTTTTCCCGTTGCAGGCGCAGGATTCACCGGACGCTTTCGACCCCCGCCTGCGAACCGCGGTCGATCTGTATAATCAGGGCCTTGCAGAAGGGTTCTCCGAACAAGACCCTAAGCGGGTGGTGCTCAGGGATGGGAGCTACAAGCTTCATTTCGGGGAGCTTGACGTCCGCATCAACGCCGAAGAATTTCGGTGGGGGCCGTTCCGCCTGGAGGATTTCGTGGCCGCCTCCGAGCTGGATGTGCGCGGTCTTCGAAACGACTACCGCTGGCCCGGCGTAGGGGCCGCGCTGGTCGGCTCCCTCAAGCACGTCAAGGGGGAATACGAACGAGATTTTGCCAGGGTTCCATCGTCGTTGAAAGTGCCGGCCACCGCTTTCCTGCACCTGGCGAACCTCGAAGAAGGCCTCCGCGCCGGCCGGGTCACCGGAGAGCTTGCCCTTTACACCACCCAGGAAAGCACAACGGTGAATGTCGGCGGCCGCGAAGCCCCTCTGGAGTATCGGCCGACGGCCGCGTTGGCTTACACGCTTGAAGGCTCCCAGGTCTACGATCTGGAGCTCAAAGGGCTGCTGTCCGGGGAGCTGTCGCTTTTCAGGCAGAGCGCCCGGTTCAAGGACAACGTCTTTCTCATGGCGCCCTATCGGCCGGGACGGATACCGGTGGTGTTCGTCCACGGCACGGCCTCCAGCCCGGCGCGCTGGGCGCAGATGCTCAATGAAATCCTGAATGACCCGGAACTGCGAGACCAATACCAGATGTGGCTCTTCACCTATAACACCGGCAACCCCATTCTTTATTCCGCGGGCATCCTCGCTCAGGGGTTGCGCAATGTGGTGCAGGAGTTGGACCCGGAAGGCCGAGACCAGGCGCTGCGGAAGATGGTGGTCATCGGCCACAGCCAGGGCGGGATACTGACGAAGCTGACCAGCATCGACAGCGGCAGCCGTTTCTGGGATCAAACCTTCAAGGTGCCCATCGATCAGCTCGACGTCTCGCCCGAGACGCGTGAGCTGTTGCAGCGAAGCCTGTTTTACGAGCCGATTGCGTCCGTCCGTCGGGTTGTCTTCATCGCCACGCCCCACCGCGGCAGTTTTTTGGTCGGCGGGCAGGTCGGCGAATTGCTGCGGAAGCTGATCACGCTGCCGTTTGCCATGCTCAGTCCCCTGCAGGAGGTTTTTCAGCGCAGCCCCGAGGCGGTGGCCAACCGCTCCCTGAAAGACGATATCCCGCGCAGCACCGACAACATGGACCCGGACAGCCAGTTTATAAAAACCTATGCATCGATTCCGATCGCAGCGGGAGTGATCGCCCACTCCATCATCGCCGTGGCCAACCCGGCCGACCCCAAGGCGAGGTGGAACGACGGAGTGGTGGCCTACACCAGCGCCCATTTGGAAGGGGTGGCATCCGAGCTCATCGTGCATTCGGGGCATTCCACGCAGGAGGAGCCTCAGAGCATCGAAGAGGTGCGCCGGATTCTGCTCGAAAACCTGAAGCAACCCTAAAGACGGGCTATGGGAAAAACCATGCGCCGAATATTAAAAATAATCGGTATCCTGGCCAGCCTTGTGGCCCTTGGCGTGATGACAGGCTGGGGTGCGCTGGCTATATACTATTCAGATCTCCCCGGCGATGCGCTGCGCATGGGTTTGGCCATCGGTTTCGCACTCGCAGCGGCTCTTGCTATTATTATCCTGCCCAACCGTAAAACAACCCTCATCGGTTTCCTGCTGGTATTTGCCGCAATCGTCGCCTGGTGGATGAACATTCCGGCGTCGAATGGGCGCCGATGGCAGCCGGATGTGGCCGTGCTGCCCTATGCCGTCATCGAGGGGGATCGGGTCACCATCCACAACATCCGCAGCCTCCAGTACCGGACCGAAACCGACTACGAGGTGCGTCATTACGACAAGACGTTTGACCTCGACCGCCTGGACGCGGTGGATCTTCTGGCGGTCTACTGGATGGGGGATGCCATCGCCCACGTCATGATCAGCTTCGGGTTTCAGGAAAAGGACTTCGTGGCCTTCTCCATCGAAACCCGCAAGGAGCAGGGTGAAGGGTACTCGACGCTCAAAGGATTTTTTAAACAGTACGAGCTCACCTACGTCGTGGGGGACGAGCGCGATCTGATCCGGGTGCGCACGGATTACCGCAACCCGCCGGAGGACGTCTATCTCTACCGCCTCAAGATGCCCCAGGAGAACGCCCGTAAATTGTTCATGGAGTACATCCGGCAGATCAACTCCATGAAGGAAACGCCGGAGTGGTACAACACCCTGACCACCAACTGCACCACGAACGTGGTGCGCCACGTGCGGGCGTTCGGCGGCCTGGCGACCTACAACTGGAAGGTGCTG
>JALOPB010000275.1 GCA_025454115.1 Desulfobacterales bacterium
ATGCTGAGGTTTAAAAGAAAAACCAGCAGCGCCTCCAGGAAAAGCTTGATGGAGCGAACGGAATCGCCGGAGGCCGGCCGGGTTCGGAACAGGGGCAGATATTCGCGCACCGTGATCAGACGAACCTCGGGATGGTCTTCCCTCAGGCGGACCACGAAGTCGCCGGCCGCATGGTGCCAGGCGCCGATACACACAAAATCCGTCAGCTTGAGGTAATGGGTCAGGATTCGGGCGACCTGATAATAAATGGCTTGGGCCTGGGCGGTGTCCAGCCGGCGGGGGCCGTTTTCGGGGTCCCACAGCACAAGCGACCCTTTCTCGCCGGATGTAGTATCCCGGGTCAAATGAAATTCGTGGAAGTCAGGAAACCATTGCCCCAGGAACATGGCCAACGTCCGGCCGCGACCGGCATCCACCTCGCCCGCTCCATAGACTTCAGGGATGTAGGAAGCTGGAAATTCCCTCCCAAGCTTTTCCAACAAAGCGAATTCGTTGAACAAGAGAGATATTCCGGCAGTGGAGACAGCTACATTGACCACCCAGCGGAATACGATTCCCTTGATTTCCGTTTTCACCTTCGCCGGATGGTAATACTCCCCGTGCTTGGCTAGAAAAACGAGGACAGTCTCTGCGGCCGATGCGTCCCCTCCCAACCTGGTAAGGGAACGGACAAACGCATCCTTCCCCGGTCCTTCGATAAATGCCCGAACCGCCTGAAAATAATCGCCGACCGATATGGACACATCCGGACGCAAACCGGGAGCCACGGGCTCGGCGAGCCCGTGCCGGGTCATTGGAAGGGGTCGCAACCAGACTGGGTGTTCCGGTTCGACCGGCTGGTCGAGCGTTTCGAGAAAATACTCAAAGCGCGGAGCCGTCATTGACTCCGTAACCCCGCGACCTCCCGAAGACTTCATTTCAATTTCGCCCGATGATTTTCTATTTCCTGACGGATCGGCGGCGCCACATCGAAGCCTAAGGCAACGGCTTTGTCGTAGTGCTCAACGGCCAGAGCGTATTCCCCTTTCTCCAAGTATGCAATCGTCAGATTGTTATAGGCCGGGGCAAAATCCGGAGCGAGCGTAACGGCCTTCTGATTGGCTGCGATGGCCTCCTCCACCATTCCTTTCATGAGGTAGGCGTTGCCCAGGTTGGCGAATGCCTGAACATAGCGGAAATTGAAGACGGTGGCGCGCTCGAAGTTCTTGATGGCTTCATCGACGTTGCCGCGCTGCAGCTCGACAAATCCGATATTGCCGTAGCCTTCGGAAAAGCCGGGCCTCACATGCACCGCCTTGCGGTTGTAGGATAGACAGCCATCCAGGTCACCCCGGCTCAGGCAAATCCCCCCCAGCAACACATAGGCCTCGGCCAGGCTGGGGCTGCACTCCAGGGCGGCGTGCAGCTCCCGTTCAGCCTCTTCAAACCGCCGCTGTCCCATGTATCCGACCGCCAGGTTGTAATGCGAGTTGCCGCACTCGGGGTTCTGGGCGACGGCATTCTGTTGGATGCCGATATACTCTTCGACGCTTTTTGGCTTTTCCATGCTTGTCTTCCTCAGCGGAGATGATTTCAGCGCACACAGTAATAAACCGGCCGCGCTTTGTCAAAAACAGCCCCTGGTTCGGTATGAAGTTGCGCTTACGGCATGCATCTGGCGAAGTCAAGCGAATTTAAGGTCGAATGAGGGAGAAAGCCTTTGTTTTTTCTTGACATCCTATTCGCTTTTCTTTACCAAACCAACAGAGAAGACAACCCGGCACATCGGCAAGGCGGCGCCAGCGGACGAGCCGCCAAGGAGAGATTATGAAACCTGGATGCTACACGGCCATCATCACCCCGTTCGATGGCGACGCCGTGGACTGGAAAGGGCTTGACCGGCTGGTCGAGTTCCAGATCAGGAACGGCATCACCGGCGTTCTCGCTGTCGGTACGACCGGCGAAAGCCCCATCCTGGACTGGGACGAGCACAACAAGGTAACCGAACGCATCGCCAAGCTGTGCCGCGGCAAGTGCCTGTGCATCGCGGGAACGGGAAGCAACAATCCCAAGGAGACCCTTGACGGCACGCGGCATGCGGCCGATTTCGGCGCCCAGGCGGCGCTGCTGGTGGACCCCTATTACAACGGCCCCAGCTCGCTCGAGATCCGCCGCGAATACGTCGCGCCCATCGCCAAGGCCTTCCCCGCCCTTGACATCATCCCCTACGTCATCCCAGGCCGCACCGGGACCCAACTGCTGCCCGAAGACTTGGCGATTCTGTTCCGGCAGTACCCCAACGTTAACACCGTCAAGGAGGCCACGGGGGACATTGCGAACATGCGCCGCACCCGGGCCTGCTGCGGGCCGGACTTCACCATACTCTCCGGGGACGACCCCCTGACGGTCGAGATGATGGCGGATCCGCAGATCAAGGCCGGCGGCGTGATCTCGGTCGCCTCCAACGTGGCGCCCAGGGCGACGACCGAAATGGTCGGCCTGCTTCTGGCCGGACGTCCGGGCGAGGCCCGAGCGCTGGCTGCCAAGCTCGAACCACTTTTCAACCTGGTCACGGTCAAGACCACCGAGAAAACGCCTTACGGCGATGTGGTATGCCGGGCGCGCAACCCGCTGGCTTACAAGACGCTGATGGCCATCCTGGGGATGCCGTCGGGCGGCTGCAAACCCCCTCTGGGCAAAATGACCCCAAACGGCCTCAGCAAGGTTCTGGAAGCTGCCCGCACCGTTCAGCGTACGGCACCCGAAATCCTGAAGCCCATCGCGGACTTTTTCGGTGTGAACATCGAAGAAAGACTGGAAAATCCGAAATACCGGGAAGGGCTCTGCTACGCAGAATATTAGTCGAACGTTCTGAGGACTGAGTGCTGAGAAAAAATGTTTTTCCGCCTCAGTCCTCATTCATTGTTTCTCAGTCCTGCTTGTCTTCCTTGAACAGCAGCCCCTTCAGCCAATTCAGACCAAACTCCAGCAGGGCCACGTCATCGCTGCGTAAATTGGCGAGCGCTGCAGCATCCACGGGGTAACGCTGCAGAAAGGAGCTCTCGAACACGAACTTGCGGAACCGGTCGATGTCGTAGCTCGCCATGAAGAACATCTGCTTGACCTTATCGTTCCAGTGCATGTTCGGCGGGAAAGACCGCTTGCGGACAATAAGGTCGGTCCATTGGGTGTTGATCTGGTCATGCGTGTCGACCCCCTGGTCCTGCCGCCACTCCATCACGGTCCAGGATCGATCCTCGCCGAACCCCAGACAGTGCGCCTCGCGTACCATGAAAAAGAAGTCCTCCCCGTCCGGGTCCTCCTTGTAAGCCAGCGACGCCACCCCCAGCGGATAGTAGCGGCAGGAGGTCGGCCGGTCATCGTACACCAGGCATCCGTCGGGACGCACGAACGGGCAAGCCCTTTTTGCGCCGGCAGCCCCTTCTTCATCCAGAAGCTTGAGCGTGACGACAGGGATGTCGGTCTTTTCGAGCATCTGCGGTTCGGTGTAAAGGGCCAAAAATTCCTCGGACGTCAGGCCCAGGCGTTTCTTGAGGCGAATGATGTCGTAAGGGGTCAAAATGATGTTGATCCCTCGGCAGCATTGCGTGAAGCACTTCACGTCCTTATGGCAACGGAATGTAAAGCGGCTGTCGGGCCCCAGCCGCATCGGTTGTATCGGCCCTTCCTTAAGCTGTTCCATGCAGAATCCTTTCAAATTTCTTCTGTCTTTATCCCACATCGGCCGTCCAAGTCAACGAAGCCATTTTCATCTTGATTTCAGCACAAAATCTACTATATCGTAAATTTTATTCTTTTTTTACCGGCCGCACCCAAGCGGCTTTGCCGGCAGCGCTGACATCATTCGTTTGTTTTCTGAAGGAGGGGACCGAAATGAAGTTGTCGATTACGAAGGCCAAGCAGCTCAAACCCAAGCCGGATGAAACCCAGCTCGGCTTCGGCACGAAATTCACCGATCATATGTTCAACATGGATTACGCCCCCGACCCGGGCTGGCATCATCCAAGGATCGAGCCCTACGCGCCCATCGCCATGGATCCGGCGACCATGGTCCTGCACTACGGCCAGGGGGTTTTCGAAGGGCTCAAAGCCTATCGCACGGCCGCTGGCCGCATCCAGCTCTTTCGGCCTCTGGACAACTTCCGGCGCCTGAACCGCAGCAACGAAATCCTGTGCATCCCGAGGTTCGACGAAAACCTCGCCTTGGAGGGGTTGAAGGAACTTCTCAAAATCGAACAAGATTGGGTGCCGCGAGCGCCCGAGACTTCCCTTTACATCCGGCCCACCATCTTCGCCTCCGACCCGTTCCTCGGCGTGCGCGCCTCGCACACCTACCGGTTCTTCATCATTCTCTGTCCGGTCGGCGCCTACTACCCCGAGGGCTTCAACCCGGTGAAGATTCTGGTCGAAAAAGATCACGTCCGCGCCGTCCCGGGCGGCACGGGCGAGGCCAAGACCCTCGGCAACTACGCCGCCAGCCTTTTGGCTGGCCAAAAAGCCCACGATGCCGGCTTCACCCAGGTGCTGTGGCTGGACGGCGTGGACCGCAAGTACATCGAAGAAGTAGGCGCCATGAACATTTTCTTCGTCATC
>JALOPB010000276.1 GCA_025454115.1 Desulfobacterales bacterium
GACCAACGCCGGCCATCTCCGCATCGCCAAGCTTATTCACGGTGTTTTTACGGCTCATCCACTGGATCGCCTGTGCGTGGTTCCTGGTGCCCTATCTCGAGGGATTTCCCGAGAACTGCTGGGTGGTGCAGCAGGGTATTGCGCATGCACGGCCGGCGACGCAGTACATCCGTGCCCTTTATTGGGTGATTCAGACCATGGCGACCGTCGGGTACGGCGACATCACCCCGCACCGCGATTTTGAATACATGTTCAGCATCCTGATCATGCTGATGGGGGCCTCGACCTATTGTTGAAGGGAGTTACCCTTTAGCGGCGATTGGGCGTGAACCTTGCGTGAACGAACCCCGGCGCGGATTAGAAACCACTGGCTTTTTTATGGCAATCGTTTTATGCAGACCGTGATGAACCAGAGAAGCGATCGATCGGCGGAATTTGGTCCGCAGGCTTGAGGAAACCGAATGAAATCCATTCTGCTGGCAGTTGCGATGATGATGGGGATTGCCGCGGGGCCGGCAACGGCCGGCGGCCTGTCGCCGGACGCAGAAAAGGAAACGGCCAAGCCGGGGGTCGTGGTCACCGACGTGCTGGAGGTCAAGGCCACCCTGGAGGGCATCGATCACAAAAAGCGCACCATGACCCTGAAAGGAATTCAGGGGAAGGCCGTTACCTTGAAGGCGGACAAGGCCGTCAGAAATTTCGAGCAGTTGAAGAAAGGCGACCTGGTCTTGGTGGATTTCGTCGAATCCGTGGCGATTTCCATCCGGTCCGCCCGAGCGCCTCAAAGCCCCGCCGAAGCGCGGCTCGTCTCCGTCGCACCGAAAGGCGCAAAGGTCGGCGTTCTTCTGGCCGAAACCGTTGTGCTCTCCGCGGTGGTCGAGTCCGTCGATCCCAAGGCGCGCCAGTTGACGCTGAAAGAACCGAACGGCGGCTTCCGGATGGTCCCGGTTGACAAGAGCATGAAAAATATTGAGCGCTTCAAAAAGGGCGAAAGCGTCGTCCTGCGGGTCACCGAGCCGATCGCCATCAAAGTTGAGAGACGAAAGTAAAGGAGATCGTTCTGCATGCAGATTAAAACCGGTTTTGCCGTTGCGGCAGCCCTTGCCCTGCTCCTCCCGGTGTTCCTGCCCATGTTCTCAGTGGCGGCCGCAGCCCAGGCGGAGCCCTCTCCAGCCGGCACCGACGACGCGGACGACTACGAAGACGACTACGAAGACGATGGGCAGAAGGTTACGGTTGCCGATCCGATCGAACCGTTCAACCGGGAAATATTTCAGTTCAATGATTTTATGATTCTCTATGTCCTGGAGCCTGTCGCCAAGGTGCAGAAGGCGGTCATTCCATGGGAGTTTCGGACAATCTTCCGCAACATGCTGCGCAATATCCGCTTCCCGGTGCGTTTCGTGAACTGCCTGCTTCAGGGCAAGTGGGAGAAGAGCGGGGATGAATTCGCTTCGTTTTTCCTGAACACCACCGTTGGATTTTTAGGCATGGCCGATGTGGCCGCCACCTATCCCGGCCTCGATCGCAGCCCGGAGGATATGGGCCAGACCTTCGCCGTATGGGGGTGGGAAGAGAGTTCGTTCCTGACCCTGCCTTTTTTCGGCCCGTCTACTTTCCGCGATGCATTGGGCAAACTACCCGACGCCGTCATCGACCCTCTGTTCTGGTATTCGAATCTCACCCTGTCGCTCTCCCTGCGGGGCGGGGAGGCCGTCAACGACACCAGCTTCCGAATCGGCGACTATGAGGCCATCAAGAAGGCCTCGCTCGACCCCTACGTTGCCATTCGAAACGGCTTCATCCAGAACCGAAACAAGTTGATCGCCGAATAAGAAACGTCTAATCGGTAGATATCCGCCATGAACACAACTCAACAGCAATTGGCCGAAGGCATCCTTTTCACCGACGAATACCAGTTCACCATGGCCCAGATGTACTACCGGTTGGGCCTGCACGAAAAACCCGCGCAGTTCGATTATTTCTTCCGGGACTACCCGGACTACGGTGCCCATAAGGCCGGTTACTGCATCGCCGCCGGCCTGGAGTGGCTGCTGGACTGGATGCAGGAGGCCCGCTTCCGGCCTGCGGAGCTGGACTGCCTGCGGTCTCAAACCGGGCGTGCCGGAACCCCGGTGTTCAGCGCGGACTTTATCGGATGGCTTGAAAAAAACGGCAACTTCGACGGGCTTTCCATGCGGGCGATTCCGGAGGGCCGCGTGGTCCACCCCAACGTGCCGCTGGCGGTCGTTACCGGTCCTTTGGCCGCCGGGCAGATGCTGGAGACTTCGCTGCTCAACCACCTCAACTACCAAACCCTGATCGCCACCAAGGCCGCGCGCATCCGCGAGAGCGGCCGCGGCCAGTTGATCATCGAGTTCGGCGCGCGCCGCGGCCACGGCAAGGGAGTCACCGCGGGGGCGCGCGCGGCGTTGATCGGCGGGGCGGATTTCAGCTCCAATGTGGGGATCTCCCATGCACTGGGGCTGGCGCCCAAGGGCACCCACGCCCACAGCATGGTGCAGGCGTTTCTGGCACTGGGAATGACCGAATTGGATGCGTTCCGAGCCTTTGCCGAGACCTATCCGGATGACTGCATTCTGCTGGTGGATACCATTGACACCCTCGGCAGCGGTATTCCCAACGCCATTAAAGTATTCGAAGAGCTGAAACGCCGAGGGCATACGCCCATCGGTATCCGCCTGGACTCCGGCGATCTCGCCCATCTCAGCATTCGGGCGGCGCGGATGATGGACGAGGCCGGCTTCCCCGATACCACGATCGTGCTTTCCAACGAGTTGGACGAGCTCAGCATCTGGCAGATCCTCACTCAGATCGGCCAGGAAGCGGCACGCAACGGACTGGATGCGGATCGTCTCATCCGTCGCCTGGCCTACGGGGTCGGCACCCGATTGGTGACCTCGGCGGGGGACTCGGCATTGAACGGTGTCTACAAGCTGGTGGCCCTGCGGCGGGAGTCCCGCTGGGTGCCGGCTATGAAGCTCTCCGATTCACCCTCGAAGATCCCCAACCCGGGAGACAAGCGCGCCTGGCGGCTGTATGACCGCCGCGGCAAAGCCACCGCCGATCTGTTGAGCGCCAAGGATGAAGTGCCGGCCGATCAGCCGAAGATCGTTCTCCGGCACATGACCGAATCCAACCTCAAGCGCTCCCTGGTTCCGAAAGACCTGCTCAAGATCGAGCCGTTGCTCATCGATGTTTGCAGGGAGGGGCGGACCGTCCTTGCGAGCCCATCTATCGAACAGATCCGCGCCCTTCGTCAGTCCGACATGGAGCGGCTCGATCCAGGGGTCAAACGGTTGATGAACCCGCATATCTATCACGTATCGCTCACCGAGAAGGTGTGGCAGGTCAAACAGAAAATGATCGCTTCCATGCGGAGCGGCCTCCCGGGCAAGGCCCACCGTTGAGCCAGAGGCCCCTGGCCCGGGGGCTCATTTGCGCTTGAACACCGACCGCCAGCCGCTGCATTCGGCAGACAGCGGGCGGATCGTCCGGCACACATCGCGCGCCATCTCCGTGATGTAAAAAGATTCCGGGTCCTCTTCATTAACGATGGACAGAATCCGCCTCAGGTCGCGGCGCCGACAGGCAATGTAGAGTTCATCCACGGGCCCCCGCATGCCCTCGCCCTGGAACACCGTCACCGGCTGCCCTAGATTGCGCAGCCGTTCGGTCAACGCCCTGCCGGCGGTGCGGGTAAACACTCTCAGGATCATGAAACCCAGGGCGATTTTGCGTTCGACGGCGATGCCTACCAGATTCCCGGTGGCGAAGCCCAGGGCGTAGAACAGAGCCAGGATCGGCTGCGAGGCCACCTTTTGCACCACCGTGCTGATGACGGTAATCCAGATCAGGATTTCGAAGATGGCGAGGAAGAAGGCGACCACCCCTCGGCCCTGGACGGTGACGATGGTCCGCACCGTGCCGAGTGAAACGTCGCAGATCCGGGCCAGGAAAATCAGAATTCCGGTAAGGAGGGTTCCGGCGTCCAGCATCGATCAGGCCCGCCGGTTCACAAGCGGTTCGACCCGGGCGCGATGCGTCCGGGCGGCATCCACTAAGATGGTCTTGTTGTTTTTCGATGTGTTGCCAGCCCATGCTTGAACCATAACCGTGCTCCTCGTTCGGATGTTGCCGTTGACACAAATTGCGTGACTCGCGAGGGCAAGGTATGGCAAAAAGGCAGAGCCCTGTCAAATCGATCGAAAAGGCGGTCGGGATGCTTCGAAAACGGGATATCCAGGCGGAGGGATGAATCAAGAATCAACCAATGGTCTCGTGAGGGGGGGCGCGCCAACGTCCAGCGATGTCTTGATTATCGGGGGCGGAGTGATCGGTATGGCCTGCGCGCACTACCTGGCGCAAGCCGGCCGCGCGGTGCACCTGATCGAACAGGGGCGGATCGGCGCCGGTGCCTCGCACGGCAACTGCGGGCTGGTGGTTGCCAGCTACCTGCTGCCGATGTGCGCGCCGGGTGTCGTGCAAAAAGAAATAGTCGGCCTGCTGCGGACATCCTCGCCGCTCTACGTGAAGCCGACGCTCGAGTGGCGCTCCTGGGCAGCTCGGATGCGCTGTTTCAGGAGCTGTTCCGGGATGGCGGACCGGAAGGGGAGTATGAACGGCGGGGGGTTCTCATCGTTTGTCGGACCGAAACGGCGATGCAAGCCTATGAAGCCAAGAACGATCATCTGCGTCCGTTCGGTCACGCCGCCGAGCCCCTCATCGGAAGCGCGCTGCACGCAGTTGAGCCGGCGCTGCGCGAGGATGTCTTCGG
>JALOPB010000036.1 GCA_025454115.1 Desulfobacterales bacterium
GGGCAGATCGCCTTCCGAAGCCTGGGCTTTCCCTTCTTTGAGAGAAGCATAGAGTTCCGGGAGCGGGATCGGAACCGGGTCCGCGCCGATTTCCTTCCAAACTGCGATCCAGGTCTTGACGGTCGGAAGCCGCAGCTTCAACATGTAGACGTCGGCCGGTGTATATAGCGGCTTCTTGGAGGTGGTCTGCCGCAGTCCGCGGTAAACGATGCCGAGATATTTCTGGTTGCCGTTCGCCTCGACCCGCTCACGCGCCTGCTGGCCGAGCTTTCCCCGCCAGACTCGCATAAAGTGATCGAAGTCTTTCATGACATACGGGGCATTGAAGAAGAAGTACTGTGGGGCGGAGACCTCCAGCGGTCTCCCGCCGGTCGCTTGCATCTCAACCTTTCCCTGGCTGCACCAGTCGTTGATCTCCTCCTCCGAGCCGACCCCCGCCTGGACTTCAACCGCCAGGCGTCCGCCGCTGCCTTTTTCGACGATTTCTTTAAATTTGTTTCCGGTTTCAACGAGGGTGTGGCCGGGCTTGAAGGGACTCGCCCAGCGGATGGTGGTCTTCTTTTCCGGCGCAGTGCTCGGGGTCGTGCCGGCACAGCCCCAGACCCAACTGCAGACGGCCGCCAGCATTACCAGAACAATGATCTTGGAACCCTTCATGGCGCCCTCCTTTCAGGCGGATCTCATTTTTTCATTTCCTTGATCAGCTTGCCCAGAAACTCGTCGTCGCGCGCCATCAGCGCACCGAAATCTTTCGGCCCGAGATAGGACAGAAGAATCGACATCTCTTTGGCCTTGGCCTGGAATTCGGTGTCGTCCATGGCTTTCTTGAAGCTATCGTGCAGTTTCTGAATCACATCCGGCGGTGTGCCCTTGGGTGCGACGAGTCCCCGCCACATCCCCATGGTGAAGTTGATGCCCTGCTCCTTGACCGTCGGCACATCCGGGAACATGGCCAGCCGCTTGTCGGCGAACAGGGCGATGACCCGCAACTGGCCGGCCCGGATCTGGGGAACGCCTTCGGGCGGTGTGACCGAGACTGCATTGATGTGTCCGCCCAGCAGTGCGGTGACCGACGGGCCGCCGCCCGAAAACGGGATATGGTTGAGTTTGATTCCGGCTGCATTCTCAAAGGCCAGGGCCACCAGGTGCACGCCGCCGCCCGCGCCCGAATTGCCGACCGTGATCATGTCCGGGTTCTTTTTGGCATAGTCGACGAATTCGCGCAGGTCTTTCCAGGGTGCGTCGGCGCGTACCAGAAACATGGACGGGTCGCTGACGACGTTCAAGATGGGTTCGAAGTCCTTGTACGTGAACGCCGTGGTGGTCTGATGGGGTAGGATACAAAGCGGCGTTACGGCTGCGGTGAGCATGTATCCGTCCGGTTTCGCCTTCATGCCGTCGGTATAGCCCACCGCCCCGCCGCCGCCCGGCCGGTTGACGACCACCACCGCTTTGTTCAGGTACTTGCCCGCCGTCACCCCCAAGGCCCGGAAAATCAGGTCGGTCGCGCCCCCGGCCGCCCAGGGGATGATGATCTGGACTTCCTTGGTCGGGAAGTCCGCTGCGTGGAGCGGCATGCTCAACGCCAGAAGAAATGCAATCAGAATGGCTGTCAATCCCTTCATGGTATAAGCCCTCCTCGTAGAACGTTCCATTAATGCCGCAGAGTCCACCGGTTTTGGGTTATCGCTGATCGGCCGAACCTCCTTTCCTCGGCCGCTTGAGACCGAGCCGAATGAGAGGAATCACCAGGAAAAAGGCCGTCACCAGCAGAAACGCTAACGAAATGGGGCGGCCCGTGAAGATGCTGAAATTGCCGTGCGAGATCATCAAGGACTGCCGAAAGGCCACCTCCATCTTGGGCCCCAGCACGAGCCCCAGCAGGAGAGGAGCCCCCTCGAACCTGCCCTTGCCCGATAGAAAACCGATTCCGCCGAAAAGCAGCATGACCCAGATGTCGAAAACCGAGTTGTTCACCGAGTACATGCCGGTGATGCAGAAAAGGATGACCAGCGGCAGCAGGATTCGCTTCGGGATGCGCAGGATATTCGCGAAAAGCGGGACGAACGGCAGGTTGAGCAGCAGCAGGACGAAGTTGCCGATGTACATGCTGGCGATGACTCCCCAAAACAACTGGGGATGCTCGCTGATCATCATGGGCCCCGGAGTGACGCCGTGAATCAGAAAGGCTCCCAGCAGGATCGCCGTCGGCGGAGCGAACGGAATCCCCAGGACAAAAAGCGGAATGAACGCCGACTGGCAGGCGGCGTTGTTGGCGGATTCCGGACCCGCGACGCCTTCGATGGCCCCCTGCCCGAACTGTTCAGGGTGCTTGGAAATGCGCTTTTCGATCATGTAGGAAGAATAGGTTGCGATGACCGGCGCAGGACCGGGAACGAGGCCGACCCCGAATCCGATGCCGGTGCCTCTCAGGATGGCCTTGATCGATTTCCTCAAATCCTCCAGGTTTGGGAAGAGCTCTCTCAACTTCGGAACCAGAACGTTGCCATCGAGTCGCGCCGGGGGCTTTTCCACGTTGGCCAGGACCTCCCCGATCCCGAAGAGTCCGATCGCCACGGCCACGAACTCGATCCCGCTTAAAAGCGACATGGAACCGAAGGTGAACCGGGCGTCTCCTTTGACCGGATCGAGGCCGACCGTGCCGATGATCAATCCGATCAGGGCCATCATCAGGGATTTGAGCAGGGAGGTTCCGGTCACATTGCTCAGGACGACGAAGCCGAATACCATGAGGGAAAAATATTCGGCCGGCCCGAAGGCCAGCGCCGCCCGTGCCAGAGGCGGAGCGAAGGCCACCAGGCCGAAGATGCCGATGGTCCCGGCGATGAACGATCCGATGGCGCAGATGGCGAGGGCCGGCCCCGCCCGACCCTTCTGGGCCATGCGGTAGCCGTCGATGCAGGTGATGACCGACGCCGTCTCGCCGGGCACATTTAAAAGGATCGAGGTGGTGGAACCGCCGTACATGGCACCGTAATAGATACCGGCCAGCATGATGATGGCGGAGGTCGGGTTCAGGCTGAAAGTGGCCGGAATCAGCAGAGCGATGCCGGCGATGGGCCCGATTCCCGGCAGGACTCCGATTAAGGTCCCTACTATGGCACCGATCAGGCAATAAAAAAGGTTGTCGGCCGAAGTCGCAATCCCGAACCCACCGGCAAGCTGTTGGAGCGATTCCAGCATGAGCCATCCCTTATAAGCCGAGCCACCCCTGCGGAAATGGAATCTGCAGCCACCGCACAAAGAGAAAATGAGAAGCCGCACTGACCGCTGTCGAAATAAGCAGATTCCGCCGCCAGTATCGGACGCCTAATAGTTGCAGCATCGCCATGACCACGATGAATGCCGTCGGTGCATACCCCAGATGTTCCAGGAAACCCGCCGCGAATGCGATGGCCGCCATGAAGCCGAACACCGGCTTGAGGGAACCGGGTGCATCGGAGGCATCCTCTGACCGCCGCTCGGCCTGGCGATGACGCATAACCGCAATCAGCGTGAAAGCTGCCGAAAGAACCACCAGGAGCAGGCCCAGGCACAAAGGGAATAGGCCGGGGCCTGCAGCCCGGAAGGTGCCGATCGGCATCTTCAGAGAGAATAACACGGTCAGAACGCTGAAGATGAGAATGAGGATCCCGCCCAATACCTCGTTTCGATTCATGTGTTCCCCGCTTGGAACTTCCAGCCGTCTCTCTTCTACCGGGCGGATACTTGAGAATGCGGGCGCTTCCGACCAAGTCTCAAAAAATCCCGCCGGATCACTTCTTCCACATATTCAAGGTGCTCAAACATGCGATCCCTGGCCGCCGCTTGATCTTTCTGTTTAATCGCCATGAAAATGCCCTGGTGTTGCCGGTGGAGCAGATCCTTGCGCTCAGGCCCCAAGGCGAACTTTTTGGCCCTGAAGTAGCTGTTGAAGCTGGTCCTTAGCCCTTCCATAATGTGAATCGCGACCACATTGTGGGAAGCTGCAGCAACGGCGGAGTGAAAGCTCAAGTCCGCTTTCTCCCAGGCGGCCTCCCCGGGTTGAAGCCCTTCCATGCGCTGCAGCAATTCCATCATCGCCCGCAGGTCGGACGATTTAGCCGCGGCCGCGGCCCGTTCCGCGCACCAGGTTTCAAATAGTTTGCGGATATCGAGAAACTCCAAGATTTTCTCGGCCTGCTCCTCCAGGATGATGGCCAGCGGCGTCTTGAGCTGTTCTTTGACGGAGGAGACCACCACGGTGCCGCCTCCCTGCCGGACCTCGATCAACCCCACCGTCTTAGCCTTGTTGATGGCCTCCCGGATGGACTGCCGGCTGACGCCCATGTCCGCAGCCATGTCCCGTTCGGAAGGCAGTTTTTCTCCCGGCTTCAGGCGGCCGTTGGCGATCAGCGACACCAGCTGTTTGTAGACGACATCGGGTATTTTTCGAGGCGTCACCGTGGAAAACAGGTTCTGCGGTTTGCTGGGCTGCCTCATCCTGGATTCTCCTTCTTGGAAAGCACACCCGTTTCCCTGTTTACTTTTGGTGCGGATTGAAATAGAGTTGGATCAACTGGACGGACCACTTGACCACCAGCTATCAGACCAATCTGGCGCTGTCAAGAACTATCGTTTAAGGAGAACATCTCGATGCAGAAACCGATCCGGGTGGGGATCGTCGGATGCGGGAATGCGGCTGTTTTTCACTACGCGTCGTTCCTACGCGTGACCGGCATTCCGGTGCAGGTGGTGGGGGTTACCTCTCTGCAAAAATCACGGCGAGAGGCGTTTGCCGCCCGGTGCGGGATCCGGGCGTTTGATTCGCTGGCGGACCTGTTGTCCGAGGTGGACGTCGTCGACAACTGCACGCCCGGATATGCCCACGAACCGGTTTCTATCGCTGCATATGAGGCCGGGAAGCATGTCATCGTGGAGAAGCCCTTCACTGGATATTACGGCCCCTCCGACGACCCGGCTTTCGCGGGCAACCGCTTTCCCAAAGAAACCATGCTCGCCGAGGCCGTTTCCAGTGCATGCCGCGTGATCTCCGCCGCTCGGAAAAGCCGCCGGAAGCTGTGCTATGCTGAAAACTGGATCTACGCGCCGGCGGTTCAGAAAGAGGCCGAAATTCTGGCCAAAGGAAAAGGGCAGATATTATGGGCACTGGGGGGGCAGTCGCATTCCGGAAGCCCCTCTCCCGCCTACGGAATATGGAAGCTCTCCGGCGGTGGCTCGGTGGTGGGGAAAAGCTGCCATCCCTTGAGCGCCCTGCTTTACCTCAAACAGATCGAGGGAGCGACCCGGCACGGCCGGCCCATCCGCCCCCGCACCGTCAGCGCCCGCACGCACGAGATCACGCGCGTGCCGGCCTTCGTGAACAAGGGGTTCCTGCGAACCGACTACACCGATATCGAAGACTACTGCCAGATCCATCTCACGTTCGAAGACGGCATGGTGGCTGATATCTTCGCTTCTGAAATCGTGATGGGAGGCGTACACAACTGGCTGGAGATCTTCGCCAACAACCACCGCACCCGCTGCAACATGAGCCCCTGCAACGCGATGGAGCTCTACAACCCTCAGGAAGACCAGTTATCCGACGTCTATCTCATGGAAAAACTCGGCACCAAGCAGGGCTGGTCCAATCCGGCTCCGGATGAGTATTCGACCTTCGGCTACCCTCAGGAAATCCAGGATTTCATCGAAGCCGTCGCCATGGACCGGCAGCCGAAATCCGGGATGCTGATGGCCAGCGATACCGTTGCCGCCCTATACGCCGCCTATGTTTCGGCGGAACGCCGTGGCGTTGAAGTGGACATCCCGCTGGACGTGACCCTGGAATAGAACTCAAGAACTGCAGGATGGTTTATCCACCCTCATTTGAAATGCCGTTTTGGTGGCGATGACCAGACCAATTCCATCAACCGCTAAATAATTCTCATAGATTCGATCGCCGTATAAGCACTTTGGTAGAGCTTCAGCTTGAGCGTTTCATCGCGGATATATGGGCCACTATGTTGGTTTTCAACCTGCATCGGGTCTATGGCTCTTTCGGCTTCTGCTTGCTGCGGGAGGTCATAGACAGTGCAAGACCGCCCAGAACCAATAAGACACCGCAAAAAAACAACACCCCCAGCCTGTCGCCGAACATCGCGGACGAAGCTGCGACCCCAACTACCGGCTGCAGGTATTGAACGCTCGCGGCGATTCGCGCCGGAACCGTGCGTAGCAGGTTCAACCACAGAAAAAGGCCTACAACGCTCACGGCAACGCCAAGATAAACCGCAGCCCACACGGCCTGAGCGGTGAAGCTGACCGGACTGTTCCACAATTCCCAAACGACCCCAGGCAGCAGCGAGATGAAGCCAAAAAGAGAACTCCAGGCTGCCACGGCAGCGGCACCGTATTCTATGGTGATTTCGACGCTCCAGACGTAGTAGAACGCGATCACGAACGCGGAAAGCAGCAGCCAGGCCGCGCCGCTCATCGTCGACCGAGATACCGCATTCGCCTCTTCCCCATGTCCCGACGCAACCAGCGCAATCCCGATGAACGCTGCCAGCAACCCAAGTTTCTGCAGGCCGGTCACGCGCTGTTTAAGACGAATCGCGGCGAAAAACACGACGAAGACCGGTATGGTGGCCGAGATGACAGTACCGACCGAAGCCGAGGTTTCAACAACGCCGAAGGCCTGAGCAACCTGACCCACGCCGATGCCAAGAACACCAAGCGCGACAAAGCGAGGTAGCGCTCGCCACGGCAATAGCGGCTTGCCCACTGTGCATATCAATAACAAGGGCACGGCAATGGCAAACCGCAGTGCGGTAAGCGTCAACGGGGGGAGCGTCAGGAGGCCGAGCTTGGTAACCGGAATCGAAAGTCCCCATATGCAAGCCAACAGCAGCATAGCAGCGAGACTTTGCGTGGAGGGAGATACGGCGCGGTGAGCGCTTGGTGGAAGGGGGGCAGAGGAAAAAGAAACATCCGGGCTGCTTTTGTTCGACAACATTAAGGTATCCTGAAAAAATGATGAGCGTCACCAGTCCAGCAAATCGGCAGCCTTCTTTTCCAGATAGCTTGTAGGGTCCTTCAAAATAATCAACGCCCTGATATCATGATATCTATCGAACTAATGCACCTTTTTCAACGGTTTTGACGCAGGGCTCGCGGGCCTTAGGGAAGATCCCGGTTCGGCAGCAACATGTCTCGTCTATTTGCGAACAGCCGAACCACGGTCACTTAGAATAGCGGGATGAAAGGCGTCGATCAGGTCAGCAAATTCATGCGTCCTTGAAAAAATCCGATACTTGTGCACCCCGAAGGTGTGATGGTATGCTCATCCTCGACACTACTAGCAGAAAAGGAGGAAGGCCATGCTCGTTCGTGATCGAATGACCGCGAGACCAGTGACCATTACAGGTGATGTGACTGTTTTGGATGCCATTAACCTCATGACCGAAAAAGGTGTACGGCACATTCCCGTCACGAACAAAGATGGGCGGCTGATCGGTATCGTGTCGGAAAAAGAGCTACTCAAAGCCGCACCATCCCCTGTCACCTCCCTGAATGTCTGGGAGGTCAAGGAGATGCTGCACCTTCTCACGATTAACAAGATCATGAGCAACAAGTTGATAACAATAGAGGAAGATGCTCCGCTTGAGGAGGCAGCCGTAGTCATGGTCGTCAACAAAATGGATGGACTGCCTGTTACGCGTAAAGGCGTGCTTGTCGGAGTGATCACAGAGACGGACATCTTCAAGTCTTTCTTGGAACTTCTAGGCGCTAAAAGGCAAGGGGTTCGCATAACCGTCATCATACCCGGAGAGCGAGGCCTGATGGCCAAGACCACAAATGCCATTTTCGAGGTTGGCGGTAACATCATGGGGCTTGGCTTGATGGAGCTAAAGGACAGCCCGACGGAGCTTTGGGAGATAACCTTCAAGGTTCAGGGTGTTACCAAAGAAAAACTGATGGAGGGTATTAAACCATTAGTAAAAGATGTGGTCGACTTGCGGGACCAATGACGACCGACTGGGTTTGGCGGCTTTGTACAACCCCATCCAATACTGACTGCGCTTGGCGATTCATTTCCACCGAGCCCAGATTGCCGCTCTATCAATTACATATTAATGCTAAGGCCTCAGGCCTGCACATTTTATCTTTGCCCAAAGACAGACGACCAGCAGAGCTTCGTGCCTATGTCGAAACGTCGGCAGGATGCCAAGGAGGTTGGGATTAACTGAGCAAGGATGCAGTTACAGCGAAAGTGTTATGGTAGACAAGTCATAGGTGGCACAGACTGGTGCGGAGCAGCCAGGTGCTTTGAGAACCCTTATGCACAGCGGAAGGGATGGGCTGTTGCACGGTCACCGAGTTTTTATACACCGCTGAAAGCTGCGAATCCTCCGTCCACAGCCACCACGGTGCCGGTGACGAACTCGGCGCCGGGGGACAGGAGCCAGAAGAGTGTACCCAGAAGGTCTTCCGGGTTTCCGAAGCGCCGCATGGGGGTGTGGTCGATGATGGATCGGCCGCGCGGCGTGAGATCGCCGGTCTTCTCGTCGAACAGCAGGAAATGGTTCTGCCGGGTGTGAAAGAACCCGGGCGCGATGGCATTGACCCGGATTTCGGGAGAGTATTCCTGGGTCATGTGGACGGCCAGCCACTGCGTGAAGTTGCTGACGGCCGCCTTGGCGGCGCTGTAGGCAACCGTGCGGGTCAGCGGCCGGAAGCCGGCCATGGAGGCGATGTTGATGATGTTGCCTCTTCCGTCTTCCGCCATCAGCCGACCGAACACCTGGCAAGGGACGACGGTGCCCAGCAGGTTGAGATCCACGACCTGCTTCAGGGCGTCTTCAGGCAGGTCGAAAAAGCGCTGGTTGGGGTTGGTCGTCGCGCCGGGAACATTTCCGCCGGCGGCGTTGATCAGCGCATGCACGCGGCCGAGCTGGGTCTGAATCTCTGCGGCGGCCTGGTGAACCGATTCCTTTGACAAAACGTCCGCCCGGACCAGAATCGCGCGGCCGGGGCCTCGTTCCAGGCGCTTTTTCACCGCATCCGCCCGCGATGGGTCCCGCGCCAGGATGGCGACGTCCGCGCCCGAACGGACGAGCGCAGTGGCCATCTCGGAACCCAGCACCCCGGTGCCGCCCGTCATGACGATCGTGGTCCCGCTGAAATCGTGAGATTTGATGAGCTGTTCGATGTTCATTTTTCTTCCTCTCTTCACCATCCAAGCTCATGTTGCAGCCGGGCGGCCTCGTCGAAGGCGCCGGTCAACGATCGATAAAGCTCGGTATAAAGCGGGTAGATGCGGTCATATAGGGCCGCATGCTCCGGAACCGGTTGCTGGACCCGGCTCGATTGCACCCAGTTCCGGATCTCGCTGATGGATGCGGCGCCGCCCATGGATAGAAACGGCCAGAAGGCGGCCGCCAGGGCGGAGGTTTCCCCCCACTTCGGCACGGAAAGCTCGCGGCCCAACGCGTCGGCCATGACCTGCAGCCACAAGTCGGATTGGGTGAAGCCGCCCGAGGCGACAATCTGTTTCACGTCGAGGCCCACCTCCGTCAACACCGCCAGCAGGCTTTTGAAGCGAAACGCCATCCCTTCCAGCAGCGCCCGCGCCAGATGACGCGCTTCGTGGGTGAGCGACATCCCGAAGAAGACCGCCCGGGCATTCAGGTTCCAGTTGGGGCTGCGTTCTCCCGCAAAAAACGGGAGACAGACCAGCCCGCCGGACCCGACGGGAGCGCGGCCGGCGAGCGCGAGAACGTCCTCGAACGTCAGCGGCTGCCGGACATGGGCTTGATTCAGGCAGTCCCGCAGCCAGGACAGGGCCACGCCGCCGTTGTTGATCGCGCCGCCGACCAGCCAGTGCGCCCCATCGATGGCATAGCACCAGCTGCGGGCCTTGGCGTCCAATACCGGCCGGGAGGCCACCATTCGGAGCGCGCCGCTGGTGCCGATCATTAAGGTGGCCTGCGTAGGCGCTACGGCGCCGGCCCCGATGCTCGAATTCACGGCATCCGAGGAGCCTGTCACGACCGGCGTGCCGGCTGGAATCCCCATCTGCGCGGCAACCTCCGCCGAGAGCCTGCCCAGCAGGTCGACCGGTGCAGCCAGGGGCGAAAGCTGGTCCGGGCGAATGCCGGCCTGGTTGAGGGCCGAATCGCTCCACTCGAGGGTATGTGTGTTCAGGAAACCCGACCCGGCGGCCAGCGAATAGTCGACCTGCCAGGTGCCGGTCAAACGGAAGCCGGCATACTCTTTTGCGGAAACGTAACGCCGGGCTTTTTGAAATACCTCCGGCCGGTTTTCGCGCAACCACATGACCTTGTACAGCGGATACATTCCATGCGGGGGGCAGCCGGTCTCCGGATAGAGGCGTTTGCCGGCCTCGGTCGCCGCGACCGCCTCAGCCTGCTTCACCGCCCGCCCGTCCGCCCAGGTGATGACGCCCGTCAGGGGCTGATCCCGGTCATCCAGTGCCATCACGCTGTGCAGGGCACCGCCGATGCTCATGCCGCCGCAGCGCTCCGGTCGTGCGCCGGACCGCTCCACCGCCTGGCGCACGGAGGCAATCGCCGCCCTGAACAACTCCTGCGGGTCCTGCTCCTGCCAGCGCTCCTGGGCCTCGGCGCCTGAATACTCGCCCGCCCCGAAGCCGAGCACCTGGCCGTCCTCGTCCACCGCGGCTGCCTTGCAGCTGCCGGTCCCGAGGTCTATGCCGACAAACCAGGCAGGACTCATCATGTGCCTTTCATATTCTTGTAAACGTCGGGGTTGACGACGTGCGCCGGCCTTTCTTCGCGCAGGACCGCCAGGCACGCATCGAGCGCCATCCGGCCCATGGCGTTGACGGCCTCGTCCGTATGGGCGCCGGTGTGGGGAGTAGCGATCACCTGCGGCAATTGGAGCAGCGGGTGATCGCCTTCCGGGGGCTCTTTTTGGAAGCAGTCCAGCGCGGCGCCGGCCAGCCGACCGCTTTCGAGCGCTTGCCGGAGGGCCGTCTCGTCGATCAACTCCCCTCGGGCCGTGTTGACCAGGAAGGCGCCGGGCTTCATTTTATGGAGGAACGAGTCGTTCACCATGCCGGCCGTCGCCGGTGTGACGGCCGCGTGCAGGCAGACGAAATCGGAAACCGGAAGGAGCTCGTCGAGAGACGCCGGACACGCCCCGCATCTCTTAACCGCCTCCGGGCTCACGAAAGGGTCCGCGACAAGAACCCGGCACCCGAAGGCTGCCAGCCGTCGCGCCGTTTCACGACCGATGGAGCCGAATCCCACCAGACCCACGGTTTTGCCCATCAGGCCCACCCCCGAGATGCGCGGCCACTGCCCGCTGCGGACGGCCTGGCTCGAAGGGCAAATCCGCCGGCCCAGCGCCAGCATCAACCCGACCGTCAATTCGGCCACGGCGACCGAGTTGGCGCCCGGCGTGTTGGTGACCACAATCCCGCGGCGGGTCGCCGCGGCCACGTCCACTCGGTCGAAGCCGACGCCATAGCGCGCGATCACCTTCAGCCGGTCGGCCGCTGCGATGACGGCGGCATCGATCTCATCCAGCCCGGCGATCCAGCCGTCGACGCCCTTGACCAGGCTGGTCAGCTCCAAAGCGGCGAGCGGGCGCTTCACCGGGCTATAGCGGACCTCGCCGACAGCCTGCTCGAGCCGGGATCTCAGCGATGGGTCCTGCATTCCGAACGTCGTCGGCGTCACCAGCACCCGGCAGGTCCGAAGTTCCAGCGGGCTTCGATGGGTTTTATCAGTCATGGACAATGATCGCTAAAAGGTTTTATGGTGGGAGTGGCTTCCAGCCACGATAATCGCGGCAGGATGCCGCTCCCACAAAAAAAAAAGAGATTTTCAGCTGTATTTTAACGCGCATCGATGCCGAAGTAAGCCACGGCATTGCGAAAGCAGATGTCTTTGACCATGCCGCCGAGCAGTTCCATGTCGCCGGGCAGTTCGCCGTTCTCCACGTCGTTTCCGAGCAGGTTGCACAGCACCCGCCGGAAATACTCGTGCCGCGGGTACGACAGGAAGCTGCGCGAGTCGGTCAGCATGCCTACGAACCGGCTCAACAGCCCCAGGTTGGAGAGGGCGTTGATCTGCTTTTCGATGCCGTCCTTCTGGTCGTTGAACCACCAGGCCGATCCGAACTGCATCTTCCCGGGGAGGCTCCCGTCCTGGAAGCAGCCGACCGCCGCAGCGACCGCCTCGTTGTCGCGCGAGTTCATCACATAGAGAATGGTTTTGGCCAACCGCCCTTCCCGATCCAATCGGTCCAGGAACCGGGCGAGCGCCCGGGCGATCTCCCAATCCCCGATCGTGTCGTAGCCGGTGTCGGCTCCTAGGGTCGCCATAGCCCTGCTGTTGATGTTCCGCAAGGCGCCGAAATGAAACTGCTGGGTCCAATCCTTCTCGGCATCCATCCGGGCCAGTTCAAATGTCACGGCCGATTTGAATTTCAGGGCGTCCGCCGGCGTCGGCTTTTTCCCCTGGCGTGCCGTTTCAAAGGCGTTGCTCACATCTTTCGCCGTGTAGTCCGCGGCGAAGGGCTGCTCGATTCCGTGGTCGGACAACCGGCAGCCGGTCGCATGGAAGAAATCGTGCCGCTGGCGGATCGCCTCAATGAACGAATCGAAATTCTTGACCTCGATCCCGGCGGAAGATTCCAGCCGCTCGATCCATCGGTTGAAATCGCTCGGGGAATCCACGCCCAGGGCCTTATCCGGCCGGAAGGCGGGCAGAATTTTGGCGGTGAATCCGCTTTCGGCTTTCAACGCGAGGTGGTGTTCGAGGTTGTCGGTGGGATCGTCGGTGGTGCACACCACGCGCACGTTCATGCGCTCGAGGATGCGGCGCGTACTGAAATCGCTCGTCCGCAGCATGGCCGAACATTTCGTATAGATCGCTTCGGCGGTTTCGGGATTCAGCAGTTTCTCCGAAACGCCGAAGGTGCGCTTCAGCTCCAGATGGGTCCAATGATAAAGCGGATTGCGCAGGGTCTTGGGCACGGTGGCGGCCCAGGCCTGGAACTTTTCGAAATCATCCGCATCCCCGGTGATCAGCCGCTCGGGGACGCCGTTGGCCCGCATGGCCCGCCACTTGTAGTGATCGCCGCCCAGCCAGATGTCGGTGAGGTTCTCGAAGGTCTTGTTCGCGGCGATTTCGGCGACCGGCAGATGGCAATGGTAGTCGAAGATAGGCATGTTTTCGGCGAAATCGTGGTAGAGGCGCTTCGCCGTTTCGGTCTGAAGCAGAAAATCCTCGGACATGAACGCTTTCATCTCTTTCTCCTCAAACCCTCGTCATCATCTCTCCTCCCCGTTGAACGTTTCCTTTCCTTTTTCTGCCTTCCACCTTCCGCCCTCCACCTTCCGACTTCCCCCTTTAGGCTTACCTCCTCAGCTTATGAAGGATCTCGCCGGCGTGGTCGACGAACAGAATACCCTCATCCTCCCGGTTCATGTAATCCGACAGCCGGATTCCGCGCGGGTCCATGTAGCCGACGTTGATCCGGCGGCAGAGGTCCTCCGGAATCGATGTCGCCAGCACCAGGTTCACGTCGGGCCGCTCGACGCCGTCCGTGTACGTCCCGGTTCCGCGGACGTGGGTCAAATGCGCCAGCACACCCCGCGGAACATCCTTGAGTCGGTCCATGTGAGCCAGCAGGTATTCGCGGATATGGTAGCCGACGGACTCGATGTAGCGGCCCCATGTCCGCGACACCTCGTGGATGTGCGGGGCGTAGATGATCAGAGTCCCCTGGTCGGCCACGACCTGTTCGAGCTTGTACATCACCTTGCCGGCGGTCCAGATTTCATCGTACATGGCGGGTGCGACGCCCAGCACCAGCCGGAACGGCCGCCGCTTCGTCACGACGTGAATCCGTGCGGACAAATCGGCTGCCTGCGACCAGGCCGCGCGCGTGTCCCCCGCATACAGGCCGCAAATCCCCGCGGCGTGGTTCACCACCATGGCCAGGCAGTGAACGGGCACGTCGACCAGTTCCAGCGCCCGGTCGATCAACCGGCGAACCGGCGTGTCTTTGATTCCGATGATCCGCTTGCAGCTGATGACCGCTCCGAGCCAGTGGAAGAAATGCAGGAACTCTCCTCCGGATATGCCGGGGAAAAGGTACTTGGCCCCACCCGAGTAGCCTACCACCTCGTGCGGGAACACCGGCCCGGCGATGAGCACCAGATCGTAGTCGAAGATGCGGCGGTTGATCTCGATCGGCACGTCCTCGCTCAGGATTCCGGCGGATATGTCTTCGACGTCCGAGGACATCAGAGTCCCGATGCGCCGGAAGGTGCCCGGCCGGTCCCATTCGTGATTGTAAAAGGCCGAGCGGGGGAACTCCGACCGGGGATCCGATATGCCGTAAAGCGCCTGGATCCCTTCGGGCGGCAGAGGCGTGTGCGTGCCGAGCGCCACCATGAAGTCCAGGCGCGCGCAGCGCTCGCCGATCGTCCGGCAGATGGCCCGCACCATCATCGGCAGCGGACAGGTGCGGGTGGCGTCCGGCGTGAGCACGAGGACACGCTTGTTTTCATACAACCCGGACGGAGTGCCTTCCCGGATGATGGCTTCGACATCGCTCTCCGACAGCACCGCATCCGGACTGCCTTTGCCGATGGTCATTGAATGGTCCTCCCGGGGCCGACTCCTGGTCAGGCCAACAGCGACAGATGCCGGTCGAAATGGACCTCGACGATCCGGGTGTATTCCTCCGCGTGCCGCCGCAACGATTCGAAAAAACGCGCCCGGAAGCGGGCCTCGTTCAGCACCGACCCATAGGTGACGTGCAGCACCTCCCGCGTGTGAAACTCGTCCAGGAGGGCCGGCAGCTGTTCATCGGCCAACGCAGCGGCATCCGGCATGCGCGCGGTTTCCGCCGAAACATGGTAGGAGGCCCGATCCGCCGGGTAGCGCTCCACGGCGAAGCGGTGGATCTCCCGGAACAGCCTCGGGTTGCATTGCCCGATGGTCCGCAGTGCTTCGAGGTAGCTGGTCCCGGCCGTCTTGAGATGAACCAGATTCCCGGCCAGCCGGGCGGCAATGGGATAAATGCTGAACTTGTCGGACCCCGAATGCAGGCTCAGCTTGTAGGGGCCGTAGGTCTGGGCGACCGCCACATGCCCGGCGAAGCTTTTTTCAAATTCGGCCAGATCGCCAATGTAATCGACGCCTTTCTCGAACGAGCCGACATACCGGGGGGCCAGGCTCACCCATTTGACCTTCAGCCGCCTCAGCTCGCTGGCGATGTAGACGTGCTCGGCAAGGGTGGTCGGGCTGTCGGTTTCATCGACGCTCATCTCGAATTCAAACGGCCTTCCGGCAGCGGCCTGCTCCAGGTGGCGGTACATGCGCACCGTGTGGGCCACGGCCCTGCCGTATTTGGCCGCGGCCCGTCCGATGTCTTCCGGATGAAAGGCGGCCTTTAATGTCCCCAGGTCGATGGGCTTCTTCGAGAGCGCCTGCTGCAAGTCCGAAGAAGTGGTTTCCAGTTCATCCCAGGGCAGCGCCTGGAGCTTTTGTTCGAGGAGGCGCGCCGGCGCCCGCGACGCTTCGTTGTCGACAAACTCGCCGGGGTCGATGGTAAAAAACGAGTACCCGGCATCCGCGAACGCCGAGACGTGTTCGGCGGTCTTGAGATGATCCGCGTCCGCGCCGAAGCCGTCGCTCCATCCCTCCTGGAAAGCGCCCCACATGGCATCGTCCAGCACCTCCTGGGGCGAGCGGCCCGTGCGTTCGTTCTCGCGCACCGACTGCTGGGCGAAAATGGGCGCCAACTGCGTCTTGCGGACCGACCGGACATGGCCCGGCGTGGCCATGCCCAGCCGGTCGCCGAACCCCGCCGATTTCTTCAGCCCGAGCGAGCGGGCATTCAAATGCGGAAGGATCGTGCGCAGCCAGGCCGCGTTGCGTGCCGTCGTCTGGACGGTCCGCATGCGGACCCGAAATCCCTCCAGCAGGATCTGGTCTTCGGAACCCTTCAACCCGTCGATCAGCCCGGAACCCGGCGAAACGATCCCCAGCCGCTTGCCGCGGTCTTGCGTGCACAGAAAAATCAGCGAGCGTCCGGCGGGGGTGATGGAACAGGGATGAACCTTCGCCCGGCAGGCGCTGCCCAGTTCAGCGGCCAGCCGTCTTCGTTCATCTTCGGACAAGGCCTTTGCCGGTTCCCCGGCGTCGAAACACGTCTGCAGAAAATCTTTCATCCCGGTCTCCGAAATGGGGCGCTCCGGCATCATTCCAACAGATAAACTTCGTTGGAAATTTTTTATGCCATAAGCCCTAAGCTGTCAACTTCACCGCTTCAAAAATTCCTCGCGGATCGGATGGAACGCATCGACCAGGCGAACGTGCGGAGTCAGCGTTTGCACGGCATGCGGGACATTGGCGGGGACGGTGAACAGGTCGCCCGCGGACAGGCGTGTTTTTTCCGCACCCATGACTAGGATGAGCTCACCGGCCGCCACGTAGGAAACCTGTTCGTGCGGATGCGAGTGCGGCGGGTCGGGGGCAGACGCCGGCCCGTCGTTGAAATCGACCACGACCGCCATGAGGTGATCCGTGTGGGCGAGGTAGCGCGAGCGGCCCGCGCCGATGGGGGTAGCGGCTGTATCGGAAAACTTCACGATTCCCATGGTCTTGCCTCCTCCAGCCCTCACTTCACGAAGCCCGGCAGCCACATGGTGAAGGGCGGGTAGTACGTGATCAGGAACAGCACGATCATCATGGCCAGGAAGAAGGGCATCATGGCCTTCGTTCCGGCGTTCACGCTCACCTTGCCGATCGCGCAGCCCACGAAAAGGACCGTGCCGACCGGCGGCGTCAGCAGGCCCATGCCCGCATTGAAGATCAGGACGAGTCCGAATTGGATCGGAGACATGCCGAGTTTCACGCAGACGGGCAGCAGAATGGGCGTCAGGATGACGATCATCGGCGCCATGTCCATCGGTCCGCCCAGAATGAGCAGGAGGATGTTGATCATCAGCAGGATGACCCAGGGGGTGCGGGATATCTCCAGAAAGCCCTGCGTGATGATGTCCGGAAGGCGCAGAATCGTCATGGTGTACCCGAAGGCGGCCGAGGTGCCGATGAGAAAGAAGACCATCAGGACCGTACGGAAGGTCCGCACCAGGACCGGCCAGAGGTGCTTCGGCTTGAGCTCGCGGTAACCGAAAAAGCCGAGGCAGAATGAGTAGACCACCGCCAGCGCACCGGCCTCGGTGGCGGTGGCAAGGCCGCCGATGATGGAGCCCAGGATGAAGAATGCCGGAGTCAGCGAGAGGAAGCCGTGAAAGACGATCGCCGGAATCCTCCGGCGGTCGATTGGATCGCCCTTCGGGTAGTTGCGCCGGATGCTGATGATGACTCCCACGATGCATAGTGTCAGGAGGAGCAGGAGCCCGGGCACGATCCCGGCCATGAAGAGCTTCCCCACGGAGAGACCGCCCACGACCCCAGTGGCTACGATCGAGTAGAGGATCAGGTTGTGGCTCGGTGGGACCACAACGCCCTGAATAGCCGAGGAAATCGTAACGCCGACGGCGTACTCGGCCGAATAGCCCTTGTTCTTCATGACCGGGATCATGACGGATCCGATCGCAGAAGTGTCCGCAACGGCGGATCCGGACAGGTTTCCGAAGAACATGCAGGCCACCGAATTGACGATGGAAAGCCCTCCGGGAAGCCGCCCGACAAATACGTTGGCGAAGTCGACGATGCGGTTGGCCAGCCCCCCCGCCCCGAGGAGCTGCCCCGTCATGATGAAGAAGGGAATGGCCAGCAGTGAAAACGCGTTGATGCCCTGCAGGGTCTGCTGCGCCACGACCACGATCGGCATCTGGAGATACGCGAGCGTCGCCAGGGATGAAAGCGCCAGGACGAGGGCCACGGGGAAGCGCAGGATGAGGAGAACAGTGAAGCTGGCGCAGAGAATCCAGATGGCGACGGTGTTGTCAGGCATCCCGCTTGATCTCCTCTCCAATGGTGTGGTAGCGGCGCAGGTCCCTGCCGAATAGCTGGAGAAGGGAGTAGGCGCATGTCAGGACACCCGTGATGGGCATGACGATGTACTGGATCATGTTTGGAAGCTGTGTCGCGGCGAGGATGGATCCCTGCATCATCATGGTGAAATCCCAGCCGTACACGATCAGGTAGACGCCGAAGAGAAAAGTGACTCCGTCGATGAGGCGATCGCTTTTCTCGAGGATATTCTTGGGCAGCTTATCGAAAAGGTCCATTCCCAAATGGAGCCGCTCGCGGAATCCGATGGCGATGCCCATGAAGGTAAACCAGGTCAAACACAGGAGCGTAACTTCCTCGGACCAGACAAAGACGAACCCGAAAATCTTGCGGGTAACGACCGCTACAAAGACGATCAGGATCATGGCGACCAAAAGCGCGATCGCGAAACTCTCGATGAACTGGTCGATCCTCAGAAAAAGCTTCTTTATGCCGCCTCTTTTATCGAACACGGGGGGCTCTCCTTCTGAATAGAGGTCCGTTGAAGGCTGGCACCACGGGAGCCGAGGCCCAGTGGCGGGCCTCGCTCCTCCCTCGATGGAATTCCTCACTTTTTCGGACGGACGGCATCAATGGACTTGAGCGTTTCGGCATACTTCGGTGATTCTTCGGCAACCAGCTGTTTGACCGCGTTCTTGTAAGGGGTGAAGTCTGTCACGGGTGTTACGGTAACGCCGCCGGCCTTGACTTGTTGAAGCGCCTCGATTTCATAGGCGTCCCATTTCTGGCGCTGGAAGGCGACCGTCTCGACAGCGGCCTTGCGGATGGCGGCCTGCTGCTCTTTGCTAAGCTTGTCCCAGACGATTTTGCTCATGAAGAGGACCTCGGGCAGACGCAGATGCTCGTTTAGAAGATACCACTTTGCCACCTGATAGTGGTTGAACGAAATCAGGGAAGGCGCGTTGTTCTCGGCGCCGTCGATGACGCCGGTCTGGATCGCGCTGAAGACCTGGCCGGCGGCCATGGGAACGGCTGAAGCGATTGGGCATGACCCGGTATTTCTTGCCCTTGAGATCCTCGAACTTGGTGAGCGGATAATTGGCGTAGAACGAACGCGCGCCGCCGTCATACCAGCAAAGGCCGATGAAGCCCGAAGGGGCGAGATCGGCCAGCATTTTCTGCCCGGCGTCGCCGTTCAGGAAGGCCCACATGTGCTCTTTTGAATCGAAGATGAAGGGCAGCGCAAAAACATTGAGCTGCGCGTTGAATGAACCCAGTGCCCCGGAGCTGACGCGGGCGATGGCGATGGCGCCGATCTTGACCTGCTCGATCACGACTTTCTCGTCGCCGGAGATCTGCCCGCCGGGAAAGACGTCGACCTTGATTCCCCCCTTGGTGTAGAGCTCGACGAGGCGGGCGAACTCCTCGTCCGCCAACTCGGTGGGGTATCCCTTGGGGTGAATTTCGGAGAGCTTGAGGACCATCTGGGCCTGGGTGGCCGAGCCGGTGCAGAACACGAAGGCCATCGCACAGATGACCGACCACGCAACGACGTACCTGGAGTTTTTCATAACGCTCCTTCCTTTCTATGTGGCAACCATGCTTGAACCGCACGTTCGTTCGGTTGAGAATTCGGCCGACCGCACCCGGGAAATCAGCGGGCCAGCCAGCCCCCGTCCACGGCCAGGGTGTGCCCCTGCACGTAATTAGACGCCTCGGAGGCCAGGAAAACGACGGCCCCTTTCAGGTCCTCCGGCTTTCCCCAGCGGCCGGTGGGAATGCGCTCCAGGATCTGCCGGCTGCGAACGGGATCGTCCTGAATGGCCTGCGTGTTGCGGGTCGCCATGTAACCAGGTGCAATCGCATTGACGTTGATCCCGTGCGGTGCCCACTCGCAGGCGAGCAGCTTGGTCAACCCCATGACGCCGCTCTTGCTCGCAGTGTATGAAGGCACCAGAATGCCGCCCTGGAACGACAGCATCGAGGCGATGTTGATGATCTTGCCCCCGGTTCCCTGTTTTAGGAACTGCCGGGCGACGGCCTGGGACAGGAAGAACAGGGTCTTCAGGTTAATGTCCATGACTTCGTCCCAGTCCTTCTCGCTGAAGTCGATGGACTGGTTGCGGCGGATGACGCCGGCGTTGTTCACCAGGATGTCGATGCGCCCGTATGCCTCGACCACCCGGCGCACGACGTCGTCCACGGGAGCGATGCTCCCGAGGTCGGCCTGGACGCCCACCCACCTTCTCCCCAGGCGCTCGAACCGCTCCACCTGCTGCGGCAGATCCAGGTGGTAAACGGCCGCAATGTCCGCGCCGGCCTCGGCCAGGCCGAGTGCCATGGCCTCCCCCAGCCCGATCGTGCCGCCGGTAACCACGGCCACCTTGCCTGCAAGGCTGAAATATTCGAGTGTCATGCGCGCCCTCTTATGTGTCGGAGTTTAGGTTTTCAAGCCTTCTCCCTGACCGGCTGTCCGCCGGATCAGAGGAATCATCTCATGAATGATGTTGCGGATGGAATAAACGACCATGACCGCGCCGGCGACCGGCATGCAGGAGTATAGAACGCTCTTGGGAATGGCAAAGACGTTGGTCACATCCCGGGCCATGGCGGTCAACTTGAACGAGTAGAAAAAGAAAACTAGCGAGAAGACCAACACCAGCACTTCGAGAACCAGCCGGTAGAAATGCCTCGCCCGCTCGCCCTTGATGATCCTGCCGCCGATCCAATCGCCCACGCTGAAATGCTCACGGGTGATCCACAAAGCCGCAGCCCCGTAGAAAACCAGATAGGCGTACAATAACTCGATGATCTCATCGAACCAGTGCAGGGAGGCCACCGGGAAAAACCGCACGAAGACATTGGCGGACACCAGGATCGTCAGTGCGACGAAACAGGCCATCGTCAATGCCTTGAAGGCCTGCAGGACGATCTTGTCCAGCCATTTGAGAAAGCTCATATCATCTCTCCTGCCGTCCGGCTAATGGAGTAGGTTCGGCAGAAAGGTTCCGATCGCCGGTACGTAGGCAATAACCAGCGTGACAATGAATATGCCCACCAGGTATGGCCAAATCTCCTTCGACAATTCACCCAGGCTGACCTTGCTGAAGCTTGAAACCGCGAACAGGCACATCCCCACCGGCGGTGTCAGGTTCCCGACCATGATCAGGAGCGTCATCACCACCCCGAAATTGACCAGATCGATCCCGAATTTCTGCGCCACCGGCGCAAAAATGGGAATGGTGATGATGAAGATGGCGTTGCCTTCCAGGAAAAGCCCGAGAACCAGCACCACGGCGACGACCATGGTGACGATGCCGGCGGGCGTGGCGCTCATCGTGGTGAAGTTGTGAATGATCTGGTCGGGAACGCGCTGGTGGATCGTGAACCAGCCGAAAAATCCGGCCGTGGCGATGATGAACAGAAGGCTGACGGTCTGCCGGATGGACGTCCAGAAAATCCGGGGCAAATCCGTGAATCGGATGTCCCCGTAAAGAAACCCCAGCAACAGGGCATAAAGCGTGGCCACCACGGCGGCTTCCGTTGGGGTGAACACCCCCGTCAGGATCCCGCCGATGACGATGACGGGCGTCAACAGGGGCAGAAACGCTTCACGGACCGAAGCGGCCACCTCGGCGATGTCGGCGCGCCTCTCCTTCGGCAGCCCATAGCGGTTGGCCTGCAGCCCGACCGCCGCCATCATGGCCAGCGCCATCATGATTCCGGGGATGAAGCCCGCTAAAAACAGCTTGCTGACCGATACCCCGGTCAACGCCCCATAGACGACGAACGGGATGCTGGGCGGAATCACCGGCCCGATGGTGGCGGCCGCCGCGACAATGGCGGCCGAGAACTTCGGCTTGAACCCGTTGTCCACCATGGCCTTGTGCAGGACCTGCCCCAGGCCGGCTGCATCGGCGATGGCGGAGCCGGACATTCCGGAAAAGATGACGTTCGCGATGATGCTGACCTGCCCCAACCCTCCCGGCAGATGACCGATGACCGCCTTGGCGAAGCGGAAGATCCGGTTGGTGATGCCGCCCGTGTTCATGAGATTGCCGGCAAGGATGAAAAAAGGCACCGCCAGCAGGGTGAAGCCCGTGGTGGAGGCATACATCCTCTGGGGCAGCATGGTCAGAAGCGATTCGTTGCCCAGTCCCACGAAAAACGCGATGGCCGTGAAGCCGATCGCTACGGCGATCGGCAGATCAATGATGATCAGCGCCAACAAGACGGCAAAGATCAGCAGCGTCAGCATCGGTCCCCACCTGCATCCCGGTTGTTGCGATCGGATTTCCGAGGTCCGGCCCGCCCGCAGCTTATTTGGCCGCTTCCACCATCTTGACGAAGGCCGCGATGTTCTCCTCGCCGGCGATGGCATTCATCCGCTCATAGGCGGGTTTCATCAAGGCCTTGAATTTGGCCTTGTCCGGAAGCGTCACCTGCACGCCGGCCTGCTTCAGCTTCTCGATCTGGTCGGCTTCGGCGTCCCGCACGGCCTTTCGCATCCAGTTTCCGGCCCTGGCGCTCTCCTCTTTCATGATCTTCTGCTGCTCCGGAGTGAGCTTGTCCCAGACCTTCTTGCTGATCACGTGCACCATCGTGTTGTAGTTGTGCCCGGTCATGGCCAAATGCTTCTGGGATTCATAGAGCTGGTTTGCGTAAATCACCGCGACCGGGTTCTCCTGGCCGTCGACCACGCCCTGCTTCAGCGCCATTTGCAGCTCGTTGAAGTTGATCGTCGCCACCACGGCGCCCAGGGCCTCCATGGCCGCCTGGGTCGGCAGCTCCGGCGGGGTCCGCACTTTGAGGCCCTTGACGTCGTCGGGGGTGGTCACCGGCCGTTTGCTGTTGGTGAGGTTGCGGAATCCCCACTCCCAGTTGGAGAGAAACACCAGACCGGCCTTGTCGAGATCGGCAGCGGCCCAGGCCAGGAAGGGGCCGTCCAGGACCTTGTCCGCATGGGCATAGTTCTCGTACATGAACGGCAGCATCACGCAGTTGAACTTCTTGGAGTACTTGCCGAGCTGTCCCTGGGTGGGCAGGCTCATGTCCACGGCGCCCAGGATGTTCTGCTCGAGGACTTCCGGCGGCGAACCTAAGGCGTTGTTGGGGAAAATGGCGATCTTGATCTTTCCCTCGGTACGCTTCTCGACCGCATCGGCGAACATCTTGCTCGCGACGTTGCCCGGGTGGGATTCGGCGGCGAAATGGCCGAGCTTCATTTGGATGGATTGGGCCTGAGCGAATGAAACGGCGATGACCGACATCATTAAAATAACCAACGCTTTTTTCATCCTACCCTCCTTTGGTGTGGGGTGAGCTCATGCTCACATCTACTTCAAGGCTGTCATGGGTACGGCATCCATATCCGTGAAGGTCTGGTTTTCACCGACCATCCCCCAGATGAATGTGTAGCTGCAGGTACCGGCGCCCGAGTGGATGGACCAGCTCGGCGAGAGCACCGCTTCTTCGCTGCGCACCACGATGTGCCGCGTCTCGGACGGCTCTCCCATGAAATGCATCACGATCTCGTCGGCGGGAATCTCGAAATAGAGATACGCCTCCATCCGGCGCGGGTGGGTGTGCACCGGCATGGTGTTCCAGACCGAACCGGACTCGAGCGTCGTCATCCCCATGACCAGCTGACAGCTCTTGATCCCGTCCGGGTGGAAATATTTGCGGATGGTGCGGCGGTTGCTTTTCTCCGGGGAGCCGAGGTGGACGGGCGCGGCATCGGCCGGCGTGATCTTGGCGACGGGGTATCCGGTGTGGGCCGGAGCGCAGTTGAAGTAGAATTTGGCGGGGCGTGCGGGGTCCGCGCTGGTGAAGGCCACGTCCCGGGCGCCCATGCCGATGAAAAGCCCGTCTTTTGCCGCCAGCTCAAACCGCTGGCCGTCGACGGCCACGGTCCCGCCGCCGCCGATGTTGATGATGCCCATCTCCCGCCGCTCGAGCAGGCTGGCGGCGCCGATGAGCGCCGGGTCCGCCTCCAGCCGGGATTCCCGGATCGGGCACACGCCGCCGATCATCAAACGGTCGTAATAGGTGTAAATCATTTTGACCTCACCGGGAACGAAGAGGTCTTGAATCAGGAAGTGCTCCCGCAGTTCGGCCGTGTCCAGATACACGGCCTGATCGGGGTGAATGGCATGTCGGATTTCCATTTCACGTTCCTTTCTCAAGTGGCGTTGACCTGCCCGGCACCGGCCGCCATGCCCGAAATGGCGGCTGCATGCCGTTTGATGGCCTCGATATCCGCTTCGAGGCCGCGCTCTTCGGCCAGATAGGCCGGAAACGTGATGCTGATGGCGCAGAGGATTTCTTCGTGCGGGCCGAACACCGGCGCGGCGATGCAGATGATGCCCCGGGTGATCTCCTCGGAATCCAGGGCGTAGCCCTGTTCGCGGACGCTCGCGAGCTGGCGCAGCAGCTGGCGGGCGTCCGTCACGGTCTTGGGCGTGAAGGGTTTCATGGGCAGTGCGAGCACCCGTTTGCGCTCGCCCGCAGGACCATAGGCCAGCAGAACCTTGCCCAGGGCCGTGCAGTAAAGGGGAAACGTTTTGCCGATTTCCGAAAAAAGCTTGATGCCGTAATCGTGGGATTCGATCTTGTCGGTGTAAATGCCGACATCGCCCTGCTTGATGCCCATGTTGCAGGTATGCTTGGTTTCCTGGTGCAGCCTGATCAGCTGGGGGTGGACATGGCTGCGAAGGTTGAAGTTGGCGATGACCCCTGCCCCCAGGGAAGCGAGTTTGAGCGTCGCCCGATACCGTTTGCTGTCCGGGCTGAAGGATAGAACCCCTAATCCGGTCAGCTCGCCGAGGAGCCGATGAACGGTGGCTTTCGCGATTCCCGTCTCGTCCACGATCTCGGCAAAGCGGATGCCGGTGTGCTGATGGGCGACCACCGTTTCGATCAACCGGAGGATCCGCTCGGAAGAGCTCATCGGAAAGATCCTTGAAAGTTTAATAAAGTTCCATATACAGAACTTAGTTTTGTATTTTGAACTATTTCTGCCTTGAGCAAGGTCAAAAGTCAAGTGAAAAAATGACGGAGATGAAGCGGGATCGATGGATCGTCCAACCGTTAGTGGGGCTTTCAGGAAATGGGTGGCTGGTAGGGATTAGACCAAGCTGATCATCAACCGAACCGGCAATTCAGCGAGGGCGGCCGGGCCGGGAGCGGCCCTCAATTCGTTTGGTGAAACGGCCGGCGACCCGCGGATTTCATTGCGGAGGCAGGGGGGGACGATGCGGCGGGACGTGACCCCGTCGATACGCCATGATGGTCCGCTTGAACTCGATCACGACCTGGCCATGCTGATTGAAACCGGTCGTCTTGACCTGGATGATGCCCATGTTCGGACGCGATTGCGACAACCTCATTGATAGCACTTCGCTCTGGGCATAGAGGGTGTCACCATTGAACAATGGATGGGGAAGGCGGATTTCATCCCATCCCAAATTGATGGCGTTTTGAGAAATATCCGACACGGACAGGCCGGTGGCAATCGCCAGCGTCAGGGTCGAGTCCACCAGCGGCTTCTTGAACTCGGTCTGTGCGGCGTAAACATCGTCCAAATGGATGGGATTGTTATTGACCGTCAGCAGCGTAAACCAGATGTTGTCGGTCTGCGTGATCGTTCGACCGATGGGATGCTGATAGATGTCGCCCACCTCGAAGTCTTCGTAGGTTCGACCTTGCCATCCTTGCTTCAGCGCCATGAAATCTGCCCTCCATGCTTTCGTCTAGTTTCTTTGGCCCTTTTGCATGGCGGTCACCTCGACAGGATCCGATGGAGTTTGTCGCCCAGCGTCCGGGCCTCCTCGGCCGTCGGCGTGGACGTCTGGATGAAAAGCCCCTTGCGCCCGAAAAAGTCGAGCAGCTTTTGCGAATAGGCGGCCAAGTCCACCTGGGCCCCGGGTCCGTGGTCCCAGTAGTAGTGGCGCAGGCAGAGCACGGTTTTCCCCGCGGCGGCTTTGCGGACCGCCTCCCAGTCCGTCTGGGGGATGGTAAAGTCCAGGCCCCGCAAACCTTCGATCTCCATCATGGGCTCCACGACATTCTTGACCTGGCCGCAGGAGTGCACGACCAGGCCGCCGATGGCCCGCGAAATCATGCTGTTGTACTTCACGCCGAACTCACGGTAGAGCTTCGGCGACAGGATGGAGGCCGTATCGTCGCTGATGCGCACGCCCACCTCGCGCGGGATATGCCACATTTCGTGGCTCATGCCGTGAAGGTTGCGGATGCGCGCCAGCTGCTCCTTCAGATAACCGATCGTCGCCTCCGTGACCTTCTCCAGCAGCACGTGCACCTCCCTGGGGTGGAGCATGGTGGCGGTGACGAAGGACGTGTATTCCCAGATCAGGGACGCCGTCACCAGGGGCGAGGGCACGTTCACGAGCCGCAGCGGCAGGTTGGAGTGGGATTGCAGATAGTCGATCCGGTCCCA
Organism: Desulfobacterales bacterium; assembly: GCA_025454115.1. Lineage (GTDB taxonomy): Bacteria > Desulfobacterota > Desulfobacteria > Desulfobacterales > SpSt-501 > SpSt-501. The sequence goes on from JALOPB010000036.1 coordinate 26,428, forward strand.
AGCCTGCTTGAACACGAGGTTCGTTTTCGGGTCGGGGACCTTCAGGGCATGCACGTCCGGCACATTGTCGTCCCGGATCAAGGGTTTGATCCAGGGGTCGGCCTCGTCGTTCACCGTGTATTCGCAGCCGAAAGCCGAGGCGACGATGTTGATGCCCTGGTTGGGCTTGATGTTGGGCATGCCGTAGTCGTAGACGCCCTCGCGCTGCTTGTGGAAATCTTCGTTCCAGTCGATCTCCGCTGCGTGGTCGGAGAAATACGTCGTGGTCGCCATGTGGATGCCGCCGATCTCAATCAGGAAGGGCACTTCGTCGACATCCTGCAACTGCCAGCTTTTCGCAATGCGCTCTTTCTTTTCCTCGTTCGATAATATGCGGGTCGTCATATCTTGGCGCTCCTTTTAAAGGAGGACATTGGGCAGCCAGGTGACCAGGGCCGGAATGAAGGTCATCAGCACGAGCACGACCACCAGAGGAATCAGCGTGGGCATGCACGCCTTCACGACGTCTTCGAAACGAAGCCCCGAAACCTGCTGCATCACGAACAGAATCATCCCGAACGGCGGAGTCATGAGCCCGATCATGAGGTTCAGCACCATGACCACCCCGAAGTGCACCGGGTCGATGCCGACGGCCGAAAGGACCGGCATGAACACCGGGCCGAGGATGAGGATGGCCACGGTGGAGTCCAGAAAGCACCCGACGACGAGCAGGAAGAGGTTGATCAGGATCAGGATGACATAAGGGTTCTTGCTGAGGGTCACGAGAGCCTCGGCCAGCTTCAGGGTCAGCCCCGTGCGCATGAGCACCCAAGCGTAAAAAGCCGAGGTCGCCACGAGCAGGCCGATGAGCGCGGTCTCCCGTGCGGTCGCGGTAAAGGCCGCCACCAGGTCCTTGAAACTGAGCTCGCGCAGCACGAATACGCCGACGATCAGCGCGTACAGGGAAGCCACGGCGGCGGCTTCGGTCGGCGTGAAGATCCCCGACCAGATCCCGCCGAGCAGGATGACCGGTGCAATGAGCGGGATAATCGCCTCGGCAAAGGCCTTTTTGGCTGCTGCCGCGGTAGGAAACGGCTGGCGCGGGTAGTTGTGCTTCTTGGCTTGAATCGCCACCCAGACCATGAGCGCGGCGGTCATGAGCAGCCCCGGCACGACGCCGCCCAGGAAGAGCCTGCCCACCGAAACCCCGGAGACAAAGGAAAACACCACCATGGGAATGCTGGGAGGAAAAATCGGGCCGATGATCGAAGAGCAGGCGGTGCAGGCCACGGCGAACTTGGACGGATAGCCGCTCTTGGTCATCGCCTCATGTTCGATCTGCCCCAGTCCGGCCGCGTCCACGACCGCCGCGCCGGACATTCCCGAAAAAATCAGGCTGCCCAGGATGTTGGCGTGACCGAGTCCTCCTGGCAGAAACCCGACCAGCGTGTCTGCAAAACGGAAGATCCGCATGGAGATGCCCGCGGTGTTCATGAGCTTGGCAGCCAGAATGAACAACGGGATGGCCAGAAGCACATAGTTTTGCAGCGAAAACTGCATCTTCTGCGCCAGAATGGTGGGCTGGAACACCCCCCCACCGAGCAGGGTGGCCCCCAATGCCGAGAGGCCTAAAGCCAGGGCCACCGGTATCCCCATGATTAAAAAGACGGCCAGCCCGAGGGTCAGCATGAGAATCATTGGGCACCTCCACGCTCAGCAACTGCGGCTTTGCGCCGGAGGATATCGCCGTAGAGATTCATCAGCAGGTAGAAGATCATGATGAGCCCGCAAAGAAAAAGAACCAGGTACATGTACCCGATTTTCATCCATTCCACGGTGGGCAGCCCCACGTCCCAGTTCATCTGCAAGTTCTCGAACGCCCCCACCGTGAAAATGATGAAAAAGGGCAGCATGAGCAGTTTGTTGACGGCCTTCAGGACCTGTCGGGTGCCCCTGCCCATGCGGTCTACCAACACCGTGATGGTAATATGCCCCTCGTCCCGCATGAGGGCCGCTGCTCCGATAAACCCCAGGAAAATGAGCAGATACTGGGCGAGTTCTTCGGTCCAGGAAGCCGAAACCGCCACCACGACACGGAAGATCACGCTGAGCAGGACGATCACGAACATGAACGCCAGAATAACGGCATTGATGGCTTCAAGGGTTCTTTTCATCGCAACGTCCTCAGGAGGCAGGCGCCCCGCACCCTGCAAGGGGGTTCGGGGCGCCTGTGCCGCATAGCGGGTGCGAGACTATTTCAGGGCGGCGGTGGTCTTTTCGTAGAAGGCGGGGTCCAGTTCCTCCTTCGCCATCTTATCGATGATCGGCTGGGCCAATTTCTTGAAGCCGGCCTTGTCGACCGTGATCAGGGTCATCCCGTTTTCTTGGAGTTTCTTGACGAACTGCGTATCGCCGTCCTTGGTAATGCTGTTCGCGAACGCCACGCCTTCCGCCATGGCCTTGGAGAGCAGGTCCTGGTCTTCCTTCTTCAAGGTGTTCCACCATTTGGCCGAGGATAGAATGCGGGCGGCCGAGTAAACGTGTTCGGTGGCGATCAGGTATTTCTGGGCTTCGTAGAACTTGTAATTCAGGATGGTTTCGGGCGGGTTCTCCTGGCCATCCACCACCCCGGTCTTGAGGGCCATGTAGACTTCGCCGAAAGCGATGGTGGAAGGCAGTGCGCCAAAGCTCTCCCACACCTTGAACCAGGATTTTACCGAGGGCAGCCGCATTTTGAGGCCCTTCACCTCGGCTACGGAGTTGACCGGCCGGTTGGCGGTGAGGTAGCGCGCGCCACGGAAGATAACGCCGTCGGTGCGCACCGCGCGCTGCTTTTCGATGATGGCGGACAGCTCTTTGCCGGGGCCGTTCCAGAACTTCCAGAAATCGTCCTGGCTGCTGAACACGTATGGCACTTCGCAGATGAAGTACTTCGGAAAGAAGGTAGAGATGTCGTTGGTTCCCACCGCGCCGTATTCCACGGAACCGGCCGACAGCATTTCAAACGTCGAGCGCTCGTCGCCCATGGCGTTCGAGGGGTGAATGAGGATTTCGATCCGGCCGCCGGAACGCTCGGCCACGAGCTGCTTGAACTTGTTCAGCCCCTTGTCTTGAGGGGAGTCGGGCGGGAAGGTGGAGGCCACGTTGGCGGTTATTTTTTGCGCGGATACCATGGTCGGCCCCATCATCACTATCCCGCATAAAAACGCAACCAGTACGATGCCGATTCTCTTTTGCATAATTGATCCTCCTTTGGTTTGTGGATTACGGTGACCTCTGAAACTGGTTCCCTCGTCACGGCAGCTTCAAGCACTGAACGATGGATTTCAGGCAACGGTTTGAGCTCGGGCAGCGCGAATGGCGGCCACATACCGGCGCGCTCTGTCGGTGATGGCCGGCATGTCGCCGGAGTTGATGGCCTGCTTGCTGATCAGGTCGCCGCCCGCGCCGACAAAGGGCACCCCTGCCTTGAAGTAATCCGCGAGAGTTTCGAGGCTGACGCCGCCGGTTGGAGTCAGGGGGATCTGCGGCAGCGGCTCGTGCACCATGCGCAGATAGGCCGCACCGCCCATGGCCTTGGCCGGGAAGACCTTGACCACGTCGGCGCCGGCTTCCCAGGCCGAAAATATCTCGGTGGGAGTCAGGGCGCCCGCTATGACGCAGACATTGCGGCGGTTGCAGACCTCGATTACATCCGCCTTGAAAACGGGCGAAACGATAAAAACGCTGCCCGCGTCGATGGCGCTCGCGCAAACCCCGGCGCTGGTCACGCTGCCGGCACCCAGCGTGATCCGGTCGCCGAAATGAGCGGCACAGTGCTGGATGACCTGAATGGCTCCGGGGACGGTCATGGTGATTTCGGCCACGGGGATGCCGCCCTCCGCCAGCGCCTCCACGGCTCGCACGACGTTGTCGGCGGCTTCCGCACGAACCACCGGAATGACGCCGATCCGGGTCAAGGTTGATAGCACGTTCTGTTTTTCCATGGCTTATTCCTCGCCTCGCAGCAATAATCGACGCCATCCTGCCCCCTCCCTGTCATTGGCCCCACAGCCTGGAGGGAGGGCTACCGGAGAATGCCCGCAGGGCGGTCAAGGTCCTGCGGATTTGAAGGTCTTTCTCACCCCTCTGCCGCCCGTGCCATGAGCTCCTCGATCGCCTCCCGCCGCGGCACGGGGGTGACACAGCCCAATCCCGTGGTGGTGATGGCCGCCGCGGCATTCGCAAATCGCATGCACTCCAGCACCGGCCGGCCCGCCAGGTACGCCGCTGCAAACGCACCGTCAAACGTATCGCCGGCCCCGGACATGTCGATGGAGTCGACCTTGTAGGGAGGAAACATGGCCAAACCGTCGGCTGTGGCAAGCAGTGCACCGTCGGCACCCAATTTGATGACCACCACTTTAGGCCCCAGTTCAAGGTAAAACCTCGCAATGTCTTCCGCTGCCGATAGGCCGGTCAACTGGCGCGCATCGTCCAAGCTGGGGAAGATCAGATCGGCCTGCCGGCAGGTTTCGTGGATGACGGCCCGCGCGCGGTCGATCGGCCAGAGCTTGGGTCGGTAGTTGGGATCGTAGGAAACCAGCCGTCCGGCCGCCCGGGCCAGCGTGATCGCGCCAAAGACCGTGTCGCAGGCGCTCGGGCTGATGGCCTGGCTGATGCCCGAGACGTGCAGCAACATGGCACTCGCGATATAGTCCTTCGGGAGAAAGTCCGGCGTCATGCGGCTGGCCGCGGAACCGCGCCGGAAATAGGTGAAATAATGCTGCCCACCCTTACGCGAGATAAAATAGGCACCCGTGAAAGCATCGGGATCCCTCACGACACGACTGGTGTCGATGCCCTCCCGCTGCCAAAGTTTTAGAAAACTCTCGCCGAACTCGTCCTCGCCCAGACGTGTCAGGTAGCCAACCCGAGCCCCGGCGCGGCGGGCGGCGATGCAGAAATTGGACGTGTCACCGCCCCAGCCGACGATAAAGCGGCGCACCTCTGAAAGCGCCCCTTCCTCCTCGGCGTTGAACTCGAGCATGGGTTCGCCCATCGAGATGATTTCAGACATAGTAGCTTTTTTGCATAAAATTTCTTAAATTGCCATACGAACCATGCATGCTGTAATTTTGCACCTGCCTGAACGTGCATCTGAGAAAAACAGCGGTATGACGATTATTCACAGAAACGGTCTCGATTAATAAAGCGGTTGCGCCCATGTTCAGTCCTTCGCCCTATCGCTGATTCTCTTCGCCATGACGAACCTCGGAATTTTTTCAAAATATGCCGAATTCTTCCGCCAGAACGTCGCGCTAATCGCAACCTCCCTGCCCGCTGCTTGCCTGGTGGGCGCCAGCTGCATTGCCGCCGGATGGCTGGCCGCCTGGCGCTGGCGCTTGGAAGATCGTCTGGCAGCCGTCATCAACCTGTGGATCATGAATTATATTCTGGTCATCGTCTTCAGCGCCCAGTTCTTTTCCCCGCTCGAGCCCACGGTGGCCGCGCTCTACACCCTGCCCTTCTATGCCCTGGTGATTCCCGTGCGCGCCTGGCGCAGTTGGAGCGTTGAATAGCGCCCATCCGGAAAAAAACGCCCTTTATGGACGGACGCGGATGGTCCACTGAACGCCTTAAATGAGGCGCAGGCTTTCTTGCCCATGACGGGTTCCATGATTAAGTTTGCCACGATCTCACGATTAACCCACTTTCGAAGAGAGGATGCCCATGAAAAAATCTGCTTTCGCGTGGATTGCGGTTTTTTTGGGTTTGGCGGCCTCGGCGGCGTTTTCGCAGGATATCGCTGCCGGGCTTAAGGAGGCGCTCGCCGTCGGGACCGGCAACGCCGTCCAGACGCTTTCGAAATCCAACGGCTATTTCGGGGATGCGGCCGTGAAGATTCTGTTGCCGGAGAAAATGCAAAAGGCGGCCGAGGTGCTGAAAAAGGCGGGCTACCAGAAAGAAGTGGACGATTTCATCCTGAACATGAACCGCGCGGCCGAGCAGGCCGCGCCGAAAGCCAGGCCTATTTTCGAGGACGCCGTTAGAAAGATGAGCTTTGAAGATGCCCAGAAGATCCTGAAGGGCGGCAACACCGCGGCCACGGACTATTTCAAGGCGAAAACGTCCTCCCAGCTGACGGACGTCTTTAAACCCGTGGTTTCGGACAGCATGAACCAGGCCGGCGCGACCCGATCCTACAAGGCCCTGACGGACCGGTACAACTCGATGGTGCCGTTCGGCAAAATGGACGCCTTCGATCTGGACAGCTACGTGACCGGAAAAGCGCTGGACGGCATGTTTTTGAAGGTAGGTCAAGAAGAGGCGAAAATCCGAACCAACCCCACCGCGCGAACGACGGATCTTCTCAAGAAGGTTTTCGCGAAATAGCGGCTAGCCCAACACATCCTCCAGCGCCAGGGCGCAGCGTGCCTGGGCCTCTTCAGAGCCCTCGATGTTGAGGATGTGGTTGTCGAAGTCGATATCCACCAGGTGGCAGCCGTTCTGCTCCACCACATTCTTGACAATGGTCAGAAGCTGTTCGTCTTTGAGCGGTGCGTTCATGTGGTTGGGTCCTCCCGTGGTATTTCAGCGGCCGCATCGTGTACAGTGGGCTGAAAACTAAGGATGGTTTGACTCAAATCAAGGCAGTCGCCTTGATTCTTATTTAGAATTCGCTTCAATTGAAAACCGGGAGCCGCGCTATGACCATCAATCTGCAGGACCTCCGTGAATCCAATGAGTTTCTCAACTATATCCTCGACAACATGGGGGCGGCGGTTCTGATCGCGGATGAAAACTTCCGAATCCACCAGTTCAACGATTCGTTTCTCAATCTTTTCGACAGCGCGGCCGTTGTTCCGACGATCAGGACCTTCGGAGAGGTCAGCGGCTGCGTGAATGCCGTGAAAGAAAATAAGCGCTGCGGCGAGACCTCGGCCTGCGCCGCTTGCGTCCTGAGACACTCGCTCATCCAGACGCTGATCGCCGACGCACCGGTGGACCGCAAGCCTCTCAACCGCATTTTCTATATTCAGGGACGGGCGGTTCAAAAATACCTGCGGTTCACCACACGACGTATCGCCTACCAGGGCCGGACGATGATTCTTGTCATCATTTATGATGTTACGGACATCGAGCGCCAGAAAGTCGAACTGCAGCGCAAGCAGGCGATGATCGACGAAGACCTCAAGGCCGCCGCGGCCATTCAGCGCAGCCTGCTTCCCGAGGGGAGCCATTGCATTGAGAACCTGCAGGTGGCCTGGCGGTTCAACCCCTGTGAACGTATCGGCGGGGACATCTTCAATATCCAGCGCGTGGACGATGACCAGGTGGGGCTTTACATGCTGGACGTCTGCGGACACGGCGTGCCGGCGGCCCTGATATCGGTGGCGGCGTCCCAGTTCCTCGCTGGGCCGCGGGGGCTCCTGGGCGGCGGGTGCCAGCTGTCCTCGCCGGAGACCGTCCTCAATCATCTGGACGAGGCCTTTCCGTTTGAACGATTCGACAGCTATTTCAGCATCGTCTGCATGAGTATCGATATTCGCCGCGGGACGTTGAACTATGGCGGCGCCGGCCATCCGCCGCCGGTCCTGCTGCGGGCTGACGGCGATCTGACGGTGTTGGACTACCGGGGTCCGGTCATCGGTTTTGGTGTTGAACGGCCGTACGGCCAAACAGAACTAAGTCTGGAGACCGGGGATAAAATCATTCTTTACACCGATGGGCTTACGGAAAACCGTGGTCGCAACGGCCGGGCGTTCGGCCGCGACCGGCTTTACGCAATGCTGCGCGGCGCGTTTTCTGGAAGGCGTCGAACCCGACGACGATATCAGCCTGCTGGGCTTGGAGTACACGGGACCGACCGCCAGCCGCCGCTCCGGCTAAAGGCCGCTCGACGGCCCGCGGGGCATCTTATTACTCCGGCAATGAACTATATTCAATTGCGGCCATATCACTCATCGGCGGGGCGGGTTTTCGGCCGCAGGGCGCTGCAACCATCCGTTCAGCGAATCTGCGTACGGCAGCTATCCCGCTCCATACGTGCCCGGACAGCCCCGGAGGACCCGTTCCCACGGCGCCGTCGATCGTCTCTGCCTGTCCGCAGTTCCTCTAGACGGCTGGGGGGCGTGGCAGGATCATTTGAAAATTTGGTTGCGGCGCCCTGCGGCCGAAAACCCGCCCCGCCGAACTTCAGATAGAGTTGAACCTGCTTTCTTGCCGGACTAATAATCTATTGCTGCTGCTCATACTCCAGGATGATCGTCACGGTCCGGTTGAGGGCGCGGCCCTCCGGCAGCGCGTTGTCGAAAATCGGATCGACCGGCCCCTTGCCCTCAAAGGAGACCCGCTCCCGGACGGCGCCGCCGCCGGCTAAAATCTGTGCATAGGCTGTTTCCCATTTGGCCGATGGTGTCGGTATGGCCGACGATCTTCACCGTCGCCGAGGGCACCTCGCGAATGCGTTTTCCGATGCGATCCACCACGATCCGGTTGCGGTCCCTGATCTCCGCACGGTCGAAATCAAAGAGAATCAGGGCATACCGTTCGATCACCTTGTAGCCCTCGCGGCGCACCCGACGTTCTTCGCGTTTCACGAACTGAACCGTGCACGTGTCCCGGGCGTTCAGCGACAATCCCTTCGCGTCTTCGGCTTCCAATACCACCGATACGGATGGGTAGTTGCCGATATTCTGCAGCCCGACATCTTTAAGCGCCAGCACGTAGCTCGAATCCAACTCTCCCTCGCCGCTCAAACCTTCCAGTCGCTGACGGTCTCCGAAGATCTCTAGGTTCCAACGTTTCAGGACGACACCGGGTTCGATCTCGGGTGTAATCCGGAAGGTCTCCGTGTCGCTGAGGGCCTCTAAATAGGTGCTCTGCACCGTGTCGAGGATCATTGGATCGTTCGTGGTTATCTCCACGCGTTGGTTCTCGGCACGGCCCTCCGGGCGGCTTACGGCGCTGGCCGCCGTCGGCAATCCGCGGGCTTCTACCTCCAGGCGCGACGGATCGATCCCCCAGATCGCCTTCAGGTAATTTCGCACGGACTCGGCGCGGCTGCGCGACAGATCGGGGCGGCCCTTTTCCTCGCCGTAGCCGGAATTGCACCCGACGATCTTCAGCCTCGCCTGGGGCCGATCGGCTGCCCGCTGGCCGATGATGTTGAGCGCATGCCGATATTTTTCCGTTGTGCCTTTCAAAGCGGCGGCGTCGAATGCCTTGGCTTCGAC
>JALOPB010000037.1 GCA_025454115.1 Desulfobacterales bacterium
GCGGGCTGAATGCGAAGACCGCGGCCCTGCTGGTGGACGTGTCCAACGACTACTCGGTCGGTCTGGCGACCTTCTTCACCCGCTCCTTCACCAAGCTGGGCGGCCAGATCGTGGCCAACCTGAAATACCAGGCCGGCGACCAGGACTTCACGGCCCAGCTGACCGAAATCATCAGCAAGAAGCCGGACGTTCTGTTTATCCCCTCCTACTTTGCCGAGGGTGCCATCATCATGAAACAGGCCAAGGAGCTCGGCGCCAAGTTCAACGTCATGGGCGGCGACGCCATGGACAACCCCAAGATCGTTGAAATCGGCGGCGCGGCCGTGGAGGGCTTCGTGCACACCACCTTCCCCTATGATCCCTCCATGAAAGACATGAGCCCGATCGCCAAGAAGTTCACCGAGAACTGGAAGAAGACCTTCCCGACCAAAGAGCCCAACGTGAACGCCGCCCTGGGCTACGACACTTACCTGATGGTACTCGATGCCATCAAACGGGCCGGCAAGGCCGAACCTGCGGCCATCACCAAGGCCCTGGCCGCCACCAAGGGGTTTGAGGGCGTGACCGGCAGCACCACCATCAACGCCACCCACGATGCCGAAAAACCCGTGGGCCTGGTGCAGATCAAAGACGGCAAGAAGACCTACATCGGCAGCATCACGCCCAAGCTCTAAAAGGAGAATCGATGACCTGGGCCATGTTCGTGCAGCACGCCCTGAACGGGCTGACGCTGGGCAGCCTTTATGCCCTGATCGCCATCGGCTACACCATGGTCTACGGCATCCTGCGGCTGATCAACTTCGCCCACAGCGAGATATTCATGCTGGGCGCCTACTTCGTGCTGTGGGGACTCACCCTGTTTTACCTGCCCTGGTTCGTGGCCATCGTGGCGGCCATTTTCGTCACGGCCGCCATCGGCATCTTCGTAGACCGCGTGGCCTACCGCCCGCTTCGCGACGCGCCTCGGATCTCGGCCCTCATCAGCGCCATCGGCGTCTCGTTCTTCCTGCAGAATCTCACCATCGTAGCCTTCGGAGCCATCCCCCGGGAGGTCTACCGGCCGACCTGGCTGGAAAATCCGATCCTGATGGGCGAGGTGCGCGTGCTGCCCCTCACGCTCTTTGTCCCGGCGCTTTCGTTCCTGCTTATGCTGGGCCTGGTCTGGATCGTCTACAAGACCAAACCCGGGCTGGGCATGCGTGCCATATCCAAGGACATCGAGACGAGCTACATTATGGGGGTACCGGTCAACCGCATCATCTCGCTGACCTTTGGTATCGGCTCGGCTCTGGCGGCGGCCTCCGGCATCATGTGGGCCCTGCGCTACCCGCAGCTGCAGCCGGTCATGGGATCCATTCCGGGCTTCAAGGCCTTTATCGCCGCCGTGTTCGGAGGCATCGGATCGATTCCCGGAGCGGTCGTGGGCGGCATCATGCTGGGCGTGATCGAGATTATGGCCGTGGCGTTTTTCCCGGATCTTGCCGGCTACCGCGACGCGTTCGCCTTCATCCTGCTCATCGTCATTCTGCTGATCAAGCCGACCGGGCTGATGGGTGCGCGGCTGGAGGACAAGGTCTGATGGACGCAAAAATCAACGCCATCCTCAACATCCTGGCGGCCGCCGTCCTGGGACTTTCCATCTGGTGGGCCGAGGACCACCTGGACGGCTACATGATCCAGATCCTCAATCTCATCGCCGTGAACATCATTCTGGCCTTGAGCCTCAACCTGATCTACGGCTTCACCGGCCTGTTCAGCCTGGGCCACGCCGGATTCATGGCCATCGGCGCTTATGTCTGCTCGATTCTGATCCTCGCCCCCGAGCAAAAAGAGATGCTCTTCATCCTGGAGCCGGCCTACGACTGGGTGCAGTCCGCGCAGGCCCCGTTCTTTGTGGCGGTGGTGGCCGGAGGCCTGATCGCGGCTCTCTTCGGCGTGCTGGTGGGCATTCCGCTGCTGCGGCTCGGCGACGACTACCTCGGCATGGCGACGCTCGGGTTCGCCGAGATCGTGCGGATCCTGGCCATCAACCTGCCGCGCCTCACCAACGGCGCCCTCGGCTTCAAGGGCATCCCGGACCACGCCAACCTCTGGTGGAATTTCGGCTGGTGCCTCTTCACCCTGTTCGTCACCATCCGGCTGATCGGCAGCAACAGCGGCAACGTGTTCAAGGCCATCCGGGACGACGAGACCGCCGCCAAGGCCATGGGGATCGATGTCTTCCGCCAGAAGCTCTTGTCCTTCAGCATCGGGGCCTTCTTCGCCGGAGTGGGCGGGGCGCTGCTGGGCAGCCTGGTCGCGACCATCGACCCGAAGATGTTCACCTTCGTCCTGACCTTTAACGTGCTGATGATCGTCGTGACCGGCGGGCTGGGCTCCATCACCGGTTCGGTCCTTGCGGGCATCGTCATCACCATCCTGCTCGAATGGCTGCGCTTCGTGGAAAACCCGGTCTATTTCGGCGACTGGGAGCTGCCCGGCATCCCCGGCATGCGCATGGTGGTTTTCTCGCTCGCGCTGATCTTCATCATCCTCTTCCGCCGCGAGGGATTCATGGGCAAGCGCGAGTTCAGCTGGGACTGGGCGCTCAGGCGCTTCTTCAAAAAGGCGGGGCGCCATGGCATCTGACGCTGTTCTGGAAACCAAGGGTCTCACCATGCGCTTCGGCGGACTCACGGCCGTGAAGAATTTCAGCGCCGCCACCCCTCGCGGGAGCATCGTGGGCCTCATCGGGCCCAACGGCGCCGGCAAGACGACCTGCTTCAACATGATCACCGGCTACTACAAACCCAGCGAAGGGCAGGTGCTCTTCAACGGGGCGGACATCACCGGCACCCCGCCCCATCGGGTATGCCGCAGCGGCATCGCCCGCACCTTTCAGAACATCCGGCTCTTCGGCAACGAGACCGTGCTCGAAAACGTCATGATCGGCTGCCACCTGCGCCAGAAAACCGGCTGGTGGCAGGCCGTGCTCTGCCTGCCGTCCAACCGGCGCGAGGAGCGGGCCATCGCCGAGCGCTCGCGGGAACTGCTCAAGGTCGTCGGGTTGCAGGAGCTGGCGGGCGAGAAGGCCAACAGCCTGCCCTACGGCGCGCAGCGGCGCCTCGAGATCGCCCGGGCGCTCGCCACCCGGCCGGTCTTCCTCCTGTTGGACGAGCCCGCCGCCGGCATGAACCCCAACGAAACCCAGGAGCTCATGGGCTTCATCCGCGAGATCCGCCGGAACTTCGATCTCACCATTCTGCTGATCGAGCACGATATGAAGGTCGTCATGGGAATCTGCGAACACATCTGGGTCCTGGACTACGGCGAGATGATCGCCGCGGGGCCGCCCGAGGCGATTCAGTCGGATCCCAAGGTCATCAGGGCCTATCTGGGCGAGGAGGCTCCGGCCCATGCTTAAGGTGCAGGGCCTGCACGTCTATTACGGCGGCATTCACGCGCTCAAGGGGATCACGATCGAAGTGCCCAAGGGCAAGGTCGTCACCCTGATCGGCTGCAACGGTGCCGGCAAGAGCAGCACGCTGCGCGCAGTCGCCGGACTGATCAAGAACAAGAAAGGCCGCATCACTTACAACGGCGCCGACCTCACCGGCCGCGACCCGGTGGAGATCGTCAAGTCCGGCATCGTCATGTCGCCCGAAGGCCGGCGGATCTTCCCGCATCTGACCGTGCTGGAGAACCTGCGGCTGGGGGCCTACAGCCGCAGCGACGAGCCGCAGATCCTCAAGGACATCGAGTGGATCTTCGAGCTGTTTCCGAAGCTCAAAGACCGCAAGGACCAGAAGGGCGGGACGCTTTCGGGCGGCGAGCAGCAGATGTTGGCACTCGGCCGGGCGCTGATGAGTGCGGCCGAGGTGGTCATGATGGACGAGCCGTCCCTGGGGCTGGCCCCCATGCTGGTCAAGGAGGTCTTCGACATCATCGCCGCCATCAACCGCCAGGGCAAGACGGTTCTGCTGGTGGAGCAAAACGCTTTCGCCGCGCTTAAGATCGCCGACTACGCCTACGTGTTGGAGGTGGGCGCCATCGTGCTGGAGGGCACCGGCGCCCAGCTCATCGCCGACGACCGCGTCAAATCGGCCTACCTGGGAGGATGAAACGACGAGGATGGTTGGCGCTCAACGATCGCATAGAGGTGGACCCGATCACGATTTGCGCTGAAGTCCTGCGAGAGGCCATGCAGCGCTGAGAGGTCGGGCGCCTCTTTCTCATCGGCAGCGCCTTTCCGATGCATGGTCATGAAATTCCTCGGTTCCGGCATGTTGAACATCAGCTCGTAGTAATCCGGATTTTCTAATGCAAAATCGATGTAAACCCTTCCGCCGTTGCGCAGTCTGTCCATGGCTCCGGATGTTCCAGCTTCGCCGATCTTCATTTTATACTCATAGAGCAGCCTGAAGCCTTCGTTGTGTAACTGATAGAGGATTTCAGCCTTGCTTTGAAAGTTTTTTTATCCCACCAGAAATCATTTTGAAATATTTTGCAAGCTTGATATACTCTGACCCTAATATCTAAAATGATCCGATTGGGAGAACGGTCAGAGTCTGCAGGTCAGTCAAACTTTCAACCACTTAAGGAGCTGAAAAATGGAAAACAGGAATTCTGGGATGGGGAATGTCATGTTGGTGCTGGTCATGCTGATCGGGATTTTTCTGGTTGGTTTCCTGATCTTCGGCAACACCGCCAAGGATCCGTTCGGCCCACGGTTTTCAGCCAAACCCACTCCGGACCAGGTCCTGCAAACGCTGAAGGACGGAAACGAACGCTTCTCGGCCGGCAAGTCGGCTCATCCCACCTGCGACCCGGCTCGGATCAGCCTGGCCAGTAAGTCGGACCAGGGGTATTATGCGTACGCCACCGTACTCTCGTGCTCCGATTCGCGGGTCCCGGTGGAGCTGCTTTTCGATGCCGGTATCATGGACCTCTTCGTGGTCCGCGTGGCCGGCAACGTCTGCGACACGGATGAAATCGGCTCCATCGAGTACGGCCTGGCCCACGTGAAAACGCCCGTGCTGGTCGTCCTGGGCCACACACTCTGCGGCGCCGTCACCGCCGTTTCCCAAGCCGTGGGGGGCCACGGCCATAAGCTGGAGCGCAACATCCCATCGCTGGTCGACAACATCGCCCCGGCCGTCAAGCGCGCCATGGAGCAGCACCCGGATCTGCACGGCGACGCCATCGTGCCGTATGCGATCGAGGAAAACGTCTGGCAGTCCGTCGAGGATCTTTTCATGAAAAGCCCGGCCGTACGCGATCTGCACAAGTCCGGCAAGGCCCTGGTCACCGGCGCGATCTACGACCTATCCACCGGGAAGGTGAACTGGCTGCCCCAAGGCAAGATCGGCGACATCCTCCAGCGCGTGGAGGCCTCTCCGGACAGGGAAACGGAGGCGTTTGCGAATTAAGGAAGGAGGCCTATTTCCGTAAACTCCACCGCCGGTCTGCGAAGGCGGGTCACAAGGGGCTTGCGAGGACCGGTGTCGACATTCAAACGCTCAGCCAAGGGGAGGGCGGAACGATGAAGAGATGGGCGGGGATTTTGGCATGCACGTGGCTGCTGGTCTCAGGCCTGGTTTCTGCGGCGGAAGTAAGGGTGGGGTCGATCACTCCCTTGAGCGGAAAGCTATCGGTGTATGGAGAAGGGTTCCAGCAGGCCATGCTGTTGGCCCTGGAAGAGGTCAATGCCGAGGGCGGCATCAAGGGCAGCCCGTTGCGGATTGTGTTTGAGGACAACAACTCCACCGCAGCGGGATCGGTCTCGGCCATTCAGAAGCTGATTACCATCGACAAACTGCCCATCCTCTTCGGCCCTGCGGCCAGCTCGAACTATCTGGCGGTTTGCCCGATCGCGCAACAGAACAAGACCATTCTCATCGCCGCGGAGAGCGCCGCGGCGGAAATCTCCAAATGCGGGGCTTATAATTTCCGGGTATTCCCGTCCGATGCGCTGCAGGGGATCGGCGTCGCCGAGTTAACCCATGCTCTCAAATTCGATCAGGTCGTCCTGACCTACATCAACAACGACTGGGGCGTCGGGTTGGCCGAGATTTTCAAGAAGAAATTTCTGGCAGCGGGCGGCAAAATCCTGGATGACTTCGCCCACGATGAGGGCAAGACCGATTACCGCAGCGAGGTGCTGCGGATCCGCAAGAGCAACCCCAAGGCGGTCGTCAACCTGACCTATATCAAGGAGGGCGCCACCATTTTGAAGCAAGCCTATGAGAGCGACTTGAAAACCCAGTGGCTGATGGGGTCGGCCTCCAAGTCCCCCAAACTGATCGAGCTGGCCGGAGAGGCGGCCGAGGGCGTTATCGGCACCTATCCGACGTTCTCCCAGGAAACCCCGCAATACCAGGCGTTCAAGGCCGCCTGGGGGAAAAAATATCCCGATAAAAAAATGCCCGTTTTCGGGGAATACAACTACGACATGGTTAAGCTGGCGGCCAAAGCCCTGAGACTCGCCAAATCGATGAGCCCGGAAGACTTGCGGCAGGCCATGATCGACGCGGGGAAAGGCTTTGCGGGCGTCACCGGCGACAAAACGTTTGATGCGAACGGAGACGTCGGCGCAGTGTATGGCCGCTGGACGGTGAAGCAGCAGGCGATTCAGGACTACAAATGACCGCTTGAGACAAAAGCCGGAGTCATGATTTGTCCTATTACCTGCAGCTGCTGTTGAACGGTGTCATTGCCGGATCGGTCTATGCGCTGTTCGCCGTCGGCCTGACCTTGGTGTACGGCGTTTTCCGCCGTTCTCATGGCCCCTTTATCTATCGGCCATTCCCGCCATGATCCTGACCGCCGTGATCGGTTTTTCTCAAGATTTTTTCATTTACCGCCCCCTGCGGCGGGGCAATCCGATTACACTGCTGATCGCTTCCATCGGGCTTTCCTACATGCTGAGAAATGCCGTTCGATTCATCTGGGGCTCGGACCTCAGGACGTTCGACTTCCCGCCTGCCCGAGGACTGGAGTTCGGCGGTTACTATGTAACCGGCATCCAGCTTCTCATGTTTTCGGCAGCCGTTTTTTTTCTGGCGATCCTCTATTTGGGTCTGACCCGCACGCTGTGGGGGAAATCCCTCCGAGCCACGGCCGACAACCTGGAGCTGGCGGCGGTCATGGGGATCAGCATGCCCAGGGTCAGCGCATCGGTCTGGATCCTGGCATCGGTGTTTGCGGCCGCCGGCGGCATTCTCCTGGCGCTGGACACCAATCTGGAGCCCTTCATGGGCGCGACCAACCTGATCAAAGCATTTGCGGCCGTCCTCCTGGGAGGTGCCGGGAATGTTTGGGGAGCGCTTCTGGGCGGGCTGTTCATCGGCATTGCCGAAAATCTGGGAGTTGCTTTTTTTTCGCCGGGCTATAAGGACCTTGTTGCCTTCGCCCTGATTTTTCTCTTGCTGCTTTTTCGGCCGCGCGGACTTTTCGGACTTCTCACGGGCGTGCGCTGATTGAGGTTGCGAAGCAGTCGACCGACACCATGGACTATATCCTGCACGTTTTGATCCTGGCTTTAATTTACAGCATATTCGCCGTGTCGCTGAATCTCGAGCTCGGCTATGCCGGGCTGTACAACTTCGGGCACGTGGCGTTTTTCGGGATCGGAGCCTATATCTCAGCCCTGCTCAGCCGCGCCGGAATGCCGGTGGAGGGAGCCATGCTCTGCGCTATGGCCGGCGCCGGAATCGCCGGCGGCCTGCTGGCCGTGCCGGCGCTGCGGGTGACCGAGGATTACTTCGGAATCGCCACTCTGGTATTTGCCGAAATGTTTCGCTTGGTCTGCCTGAACGAACGATGGCTCACCAAGGGCCCCATGGGCTTGCCGGGCATCCCGCGGCCGGCGTGGATCGCCCGCGGCGTCGATGGCCTTCCGGCCTATCTGATCCTAACGGCAATGGCGGCTGCCGGCGTGTTTCTGTTCGTCCGCCGGCTGACCGGATCGCCCTTCGGTCGGGCCCTCAGAGTGATCCGTGAAGACGAACACATCGCCCAAGCGTTCGGCAAGAATGTCCGCCTGCTCAAAATCAAAACGATCATGACTGGATCGGCTCTAGCGGGGCTGGCCGGAACCCTGTGGGCGCACTATATCAGCTACATCAGTCCGGCTGATTTCACCCTGACCGAAACCATCCTGGTCGTGCTCTGTGTCGTGCTGGGCGGACGCGGCACCTATTGGGGACCGGTGCTGGGGGCCTTTGCCGTTATTTTTTTCGGTGAGGCCGTGCGCTTTCTGCCGATCCCGCATGAGCTTCATCGCTATGTGGCGCCGCTTCAAGGGGTGGTCTACGGCGGCATTCTGGTGCTGATCGTCCTGAAGATGCCGAATGGCATGATCGCGGAACACCGCAGAAACGGCGCTTGAGCGTCGATCCGCAACGCCGAAAACCGACAGCGGGGCAAGATCGGAATGCTGCGAGTTCGGAATGTGACCAAAAGCTTCGGCGCATTGATGGCGGTTCACGACGTGTCGTTTGAGCTGGGTGACATCGGCATCACCGGGATGGTGGGCCCGAACGGCAGCGGCAAAAGCACCCTTTTTCATATCATCACCGGGTTCTACCGGCTGGACCGGGGAGAAATTTTCTTCGACCGGCATTCCATCGCCAACCGCCCCCCCTACCAAATCAGCCGCCTGGGGGTGATTCGAAGTTTCCAGCATACCCGGCCGCTTCCGTTCATGAGCGTCCGCGACAATCTGATCGCTGCCGCCCCGCGGCAATGCGGAGAATCCATCTGGCCGCTTTTCTTCTCGCCGACACGGGTCCGCCGGCAGGAACGCGCGCTTCGAGAGAAAGCCGACGGTGTCCTCGAGTTGCTGAAGCTGGCGCCCCTTGCCGACGAGCTGGCCGGCCGCCTCAGCTACGGCCAGCAAAAACTGATGGAATTGGGCCGGATCCTCATGGCCGACCCGCGCCTGATTCTGCTGGACGAGCCCACGGCGGGGATCAACCCGACCTTGATCCGCCAGCTGGTCGAAGTTCTTCGCCGCCTCTGCGAACAGGGCATTCAAATCTTTTTGATCGAGCACAACATGCCGCTCGTGGCACAGCTGTGCCGGCACGTATTGGTCATGGACTCGGGAGCGCTTATATTTTCCGGAACACCGGAAAATGCCCGCCGGGATCCGCGCGTCGTCGAAGCCTATCTGGGGCGGGAAAGCCATGCTGCTTGAGGTGGACCGGATCAACGCGGGCTACGGCCGGACGCTCGTCATCGAGGATGTCTCCATTTCCGTGGACGCCGGCGAGATCGTCAGCATCATCGGGCCGAACGGCGCCGGCAAATCGACCGTACTGCGAACCGTCGCGGGGCAACTCATTCCCGACGCCGGCGCGATCCGGTACTCCGGACAGGACATCACCCGGATCGGCATGGCCGAACGCGGCCGGCGCGGGCTGATGTTTGTTCCTCAAGGCATGAACATCTTCCCAAACCTTACCGTTCGGGAAAACCTGGAAATCGCCGGGCTGCTGCTGGAGGATGCGGCCGCGCGAGAGGAAGCCGTACGCGAGGCCCTGGACCATTACCCCGTCCTCGGCCGTAAAAGGGACCATTACGGCAGGGCGCTTTCAGGCGGTGAGCGCCAGCTGCTGGCGTTGAGCCGCACCCGAATCCTGCGCCCGCGCCTGGTGTTGCTGGACGAACCGTCCCTCGGCCTCGCGCCGCTGCTGGTGGACCATATTTTTGATGAAATTATCCGCATGACCCGCCTGGGCGTTTCCGTATTGCTGGTGGAGCAGAACGCCCGCAAGGCGCTGTCCATTTCCCACCGCGCCTATGTTCTGGAACTGGGCCGCAACCGCCTGACGGACACCGGCGCCCGGCTGTTGCGCAACGAAGACGTCCGGCGTCTCTACTTGGGCGGATGAGGCGGCAGCGTATGGCTTAAATGCTCGATTGCTGACCGGAGCCGTCGCCAGACTTGCATTTTTTAAAATCCGGCTTACTATAGCGTTCACATCCCGTCGCCAACGACGGGATGTGCCATTTTGGGAAGCTGCCTCGGCAGCTCAGAGTTCGAAAAAAATCGCTAAGGAGAAAAACATGGCGGATCGTTCGCAGTTTACGCTTTATAGCGGCGCCCATCGCGGGGCCGAGTCCGAATTCGGCCAACAGGCCGAGCGCTGGGGGATTCAGGAAGTCAATTTTTCTTTTGAGGGGCACGCGCCGGAGCGGACTCGCGGCGTCCGGCTGTTGGGGCCGGCGGAGCTGGACAAGGGGGACGTCAGCATGGAAATCGTCTCAACCCGCATGAGCCGCACTTATTCCAAGGCGGACAAGATCCGCAAGGTCATCCAGTCCATCTTCCACATGATCAACAACGGCTACCAGGTTTTCGCCGTGGGCTGGATCCAGCCGGACGGCACGGTGAAAGGCGGAACCGGCTGGGGGGTCGAGCTGGCCAAGCTGTTCAACCGGCCCGTCAGCGTTTACGACCAGGACCGCAGGGGATGGTTCTCGTGGAAGGACAACCAGTGGATCTCCGAACAACCCGTCATTGCCCATAAAACGTTTGTCGGGACCGGCACGCGCAATCTCACGGAGGACGGCCGAAGGGCTATCGAGGATCTGTTCGGGAAGTCTTTCGGCTCGGCCCAAAGCTGACGGAGGCCGATCCCAAGATCTCCTAAACCCCTTTGTCAAAGCGGGGAACGAAATGTGAGCCGACCGGCGGCTCACATTTCTTTTAGAAAATATAAGCCAGGAAAAAAATACCCACCATCGTGAAAGCCAGCATGAGCTTTACCCCGATGCCGAGGACAAATCCGATCCAGGTCGCAATCCCCGCACGCCCCGCCTGCCCTAAATTTCGGCGCGCCATGAACTCACCAGTCACCGCGCCGATGAACGGCCCCAGGATGATCCCGGCAAACCCGAAAAAAATCCCAACCAGCGTCCCCAATGCCGCTCCGACAACCGCCCCGCGGCTGGCGCCGACGCCCCGGGCGCCCAGGCTGGACGAAATGAAATCCACGCAGAACGCCAGCACGGTCAGCACGGCGAGAACGATAACGGTGACGACGCTCACGTTCTGAAACCCGTCGACCCACGCCGCGAGCAGCAGCCCTCCGAAAACCAGCGGCGTCCCCGGCAGCCCCGGAAGAAGCGTGCCCGCGATCCCCACGCCGACCAACATGAGACTCAATATCCACACGAGCGGTGTCATGAGCTCACTATAGCCCAAATGCCGGATCGCGTCCAATTGCGACAAAGCATTTGAGCCGCCGTAAAAACTCGTCTATGCTTGCGGCGCCGAAGCGGAGTTGAACGAGGATGAGTGTGCCGAAATCCGAACTTGCCTCCTTTGAACGCGCCGCCCTGGGCGTCGTCGCGCTCATGTGCCTGGCGGAAACCCTGAGCATGACGGGCTTCGCAGCCTATCCGGCCTTTCTCGCCCTGCTGCGCGACACCTGGGGGCTCAGCAATTCGGAAGCCGGCTTCATCGGCGGCGCCTATTTCGCCGGGTACATGGCGGCCGTTCCGGTGCTCTCCAGCCTGACCGACCGCTACGATGCCCGCCGCATCCATATCGGCTCTTGCCTGCTGGCGAGCGTCAGCAACCTCGGGTTCGCGCTTTTCGCCGACGGAGTGGTCAGCGCCGCAGGATTTCAGGCGCTGGCCGGCGCCGGCCTGGGTGGCACGTATATGCCGGGGCTGAAAGCACTCACCGACCGAGTCACCGGTCCGCGCCAGAGCCGGTTCATCGCCTTTTACACCAGCACCTTCGGTATCGGCACGAGTCTCTCGCTCTTACTCTCGGGATGGCTGGAGCGCTGGATCCCCTGGAGCTGGGCGTTCGGTCTACTGGCGGCAGGTCCGTTGGCAGCCGCAGCCATCGTGTGGTTCGGGTTGGCACCTCTGGAGCCGGCCCAGTTACCCGGCCGCCGGTCGACCCGGCTCGGCAACTTCAGCGTGCTTCGCGATCGGTCGGTGCGAACCTATGTGCTCCGCTACGCAGCGCACTGCTGGGAGCTGTTCGGGCTGCGTTCGTGGATGGTCGCCTTCATCCTCTTTGGTTACAGCGCGACGTGGTCGGGGAACCCAATGCTGAGCGCGACCGAAGCCGCGGCCGCCATTAACTTCCTGGGAATTCCCGTCAGCATCCTCGGCAACGAAGCCGCCGTCCGCTTCGGCCGGGGCCGTTATATTCCCGTGACCATGGCGGCGTCCGGAACATTGGCCTGGCTCACCGGCTTTTCTTCCGGCTGGCTCTGGTGGGTCATGCTTCTGCTGCTGGCGGTTTATTTTATTGCGATTATGTCCGACTCCGCCGCACTGACCGCCGGGCTGGTGGCAACCACCCCGCCGGATCAGAGAGGCGCGGCCATGGCGGTTTATTCGTTCGGCGGATTCGGTGCCGGGTTCCTGGCGCCGCTGGTATTCGGACTGGTTCTGGATGTCGCCGGAGGCAAAAACGCCACCCTGGCATGGGGAGTTGCCTTCGGCAGCCTGGGCATCGGATGCCTCATCGCATCGGTCACGGCCCGGCTCAAAGCCAATTCCCCCCGAGCAGGTCTTCGCGCGTAGCGATCTGGTTCCGTTATCGGCCTGACGGCGGCAACTATCCGGATCGGCCGACCGATTCATCACTGAGCTTTCTAAACCGTTCGGCTACAAATGTGTCCATGATCATCTGGGTCAGATGGTAGACGATCCCCGGAATCAGGGCCAACGGGTACTCACTCGCAAAATAACCGCTCCAGACGAGATACGAAACGGCCAGCGTCTTCTGGGACGTGTGAATGGTGAACGCGGTCGTTGAGGGACGGTCCAGCCCGATGATTTTGGCTATCCCGCAATTCATGACCAGAATCAGCGAATGCAGAAAAAGGATAAATGCCAGCAGGTAGGGCAGGGTGGCGCCGGCCTCGCGGATGTTGGGGCCGGAACCGGCGACCGCGTTGAAAATAATCAGAAGAACCATGCTTTGCTGAAAAACGGAAAACGCCAGCTTGTGCCGTGCACGAAAGCCCCTGAGCCTCACCCGAAGCAGGTAACCCAAAACGATCGGCACCAGCACGGTGGTGATCAGATTCAACAGCATTTTGAGCAACGGCAAGTCCACATGGCTCCCGGCGGCCACCAGCAGTTGCAGCGAAAAGGGGATCGTGAAAATGCCGATGAAATTGCCGAGCACACAGATGAACAGAGACAGAGGGATATTGCCGCGGCCGATAATCGTCATCACCGTGCCGGATACCACGGTCACCGGCGCGGTTGCGATAATGCAGACGCCGATGACGTATTCCCTCGAGAGCACGAAACCAGCCAGGCCCCGTGCAAGCAGCGGTATGAAAACCAGCGACGAGATCATGGCCGCCAGCGGCGCCTTGAACTGCCGCAACTGAGTGCTCAATTGGGAGGTCTCAAGCGTAAGCCCGGTAATGAAAAAAGCGATGAAGATGCCGATGGTCAGGATATCATATTCCCGTAGCCATGCGTTCTGATCGCGAAGGCCGTATCCCCCTAACACAGCCAGGATAATTCCTCCAAAAAACCAGTATTTTTTGAAAAAAGCGGTCATTCTTATAGCCGAAACGACTCTCGGCAATCCAATTCGCTCCAGGCTGTTCATTTGGGATAAGGAATAATTTCGACCAAGTCCCCCTCGATTTGGTATTCATTCGGAGTGTCCACGAGAATCTCTGGGCCGGTTCTCTCGTTATCCGAATTGAATAGAGAATACGATGTCACTCTATGAATTTCGTTGATTTTGCAAATCACAAAGTATTGTTTTTGAAATCCAGCAGACACCTGCGGTTCATCGGGAGAATTGTTAATGATTGATTCAATGCTTTCGAATGAACATCTGAGATGAAAATGGGCTTTTCGTCTGGCCCGCCAATCTGACAATTGCAGTTGCGAAAAAAAATGTACAGTGAACTGCCCTTCCTCATTGGTAATGTCGTCCAACTGGCCTATAAATAGAATGTTCCCTTCATCTTTCAAGAGATAATCTCTGATCATGTAGGTAAAGATCGCTTTTCCTTGTACCTCAGCAGGCGGAAAAATTTTGTAGTCGTATTTGGCTTTCAGCAAATTCATCGTTTGTTCAATTTCGTCTGATCTGATTTTCTTTTCATTCTCCAACTTTTTCAACATTTCTTTTGCTTCGTCAACACTGATCGTCTTACCGGTCGATGACTTCATCATTTCTATATATCGTTCAGCGGTTTTTCCCTCCTGATTTTGATTGCATGATGAAAAAAAAATCACAACCATGAAAAGAACGGATATCCCGGCGAGCTTTTTCAGAAACATGGCGGCTCTTCCTCTGATGGGGAATAGTTTATAATGCTTGAGCATGTGATGACGACAATCCGATTTGGCAGCCAACCCGTCTGGAGACCGGTTTTAGGCTGCCATCGGCACCTCGCTGGTATTCATATCCAACCGTTTTCCCCTTGCCAAGGCAATTTTTTCCAAGGATGGGACCGCCCAGAAATGTTTTCCTCGAACCTAATCCAGAATAGCTTCCCCGGCAGTTGAAATGGTCAATGCTTTCTGATAATCAAACTTGTTTCCGTAATCAGCCCATTCAAATGTACGGAGCCTGATCATCGGGCTTCGAAGGAGGACGCGCTTGAACCAGAGCCAAATGACTCGCGAGGAGCTGGACTCGTTGGCGGCCGAATTCCGCTACGTGGTCACGGACGCCATCTGCCGTTCGGGAGTGGGGCATATCGGCGGAGTGATGAGTTTGGTGGAAATCGTCATCACCCTGTATTATCGCATCATGAAGGTCAAACCGGATGACCCGAACTGGCCCGAGCGCGACCGGTTGGTGCTCTCCAAGGGACACGCCGGGCCGGTTGTTTACACGACGCTGGCTTACAAGGGATTTTTCCCCAAGGACTGGCTGACGACCATCAACAAAAACGGCACCCGGCTGCCGAGCCACATGGATCAGATCCTGACCCCCGGGGTCGAGATCACCGCCGGATCGCTCGGTCAGGGACTTTCCTGCGCCTGCGGCCTGGCGCTGGCTGCCAAGCATGACGGCAAGAAGCATCGCGTATTTTGTATCATCGGCGACGGCGAAAGCGATGAAGGACAGATCTGGGAGGCGGCCCTGTTTGCAGCCCATAACCGGCTGGACAACCTGGTGGTCATCTGCGACTACAACAAGATGCAGATCGACGGCCGCACCGAGGAAGTCATCGACCTTGAACCGCTGGCGGACAAGTGGCGCGCATTTGGCTGGAAGACGTTTGAAATGAACGGGCATGACTGGGAAGCCATCTACGACACGATTCAAAAGGCCGATGCCGTCACCGGCCGGCCGGCCATGATCATCGCCCATACCGTCAAGGGCAAGGGCAATCGCGAAACCGAGGGTCTGGTGGACTGCCACAACGTCAAGATCCCGGACGAGACCACCTACCAGCGACTGATGTGCGGGTTGGAGTGCAAATTCGATCTTCCATACTGATAATCAAGGAAAAGCCAAAAATGGGAAGCTATCATGAGATGGAAATGCGAGTGGTGTATGCCCAGACGCTGAGCGAGCTGATCGAGCGCAATTCCAATGTGTTCTGCCTGGAGGCCGATCTGGGCAAAGCCGATGCCTCCATCCCCGTGGTCTCCAAGAGCCACCCCCGCAATTTCATCAACTGCGGGGTTCAGGAAGCCAACATGATCGGCGTCGGAGCCGGTCTGGCCAAAGAGGGCAAAATCCCTTTCTGCGCTACCTTCACCGCCTTTGCCACCCGCCGCTGCTACGACCAGATCACCATCAGCGTCGCCTACGCCAACAACAACGTAAAGATCGTCGGCACCTCTCCCGGCATCACGCAGGGTCCCAACGGCGGCACCCACATGTGCTTCCAGGATCTCGCCATCATGCGCGCCATGCCGAACATGCATGTCTACAGCCCGGCCGACGCCAACGAGCTGCGTGCGGTCATGTTCTACATGGCCCAAAGCAGGCAGCCCACCTACATGCAGCTCGTCCGGTTGAAGATGCCCAAGCTATTTGAGGACGGCTGCCTCTTCGACCCGAACCAGGCCGTTCGCCTGCACGATGGTAGAGACGTGACGCTGGTTGCCACCGGGTTCATGACGAGCTTTGCTCTAGACGTCGCCCGTCAGCTTGAGAAAGAAAAAATCACGGTCGATCTGTTGCATTACCCCTCGGTCAAACCCTTCGACGTCAAGACGCTTGTCGATTCCGCACAAAAAACCGGTGCGGCGGTCGTGGTTGAAAACCAGAACATCGTCGGCGGATTGGGAAGCGCGGTCTGCGAGGTGCTGGGCGAACATCATCCGGTTCGCGTTAAGCGCTTGGGCATCCCGGACCAGTTCGGAGAGGTGGCCGACCAGGATTACCTCTTCAACAAGCACGGCTTCGGTCCCGAGCACATTGCCCAGGCCTGCCGCGAGCTGGCGCGATCCAAGTCGTAAAAATCGCGGTTCTGCTGCATAGAATAGATTCGCTCGCCTGTTCTTGGAATGGCTTCCTCCAGGGAGGTCCGGGATGTCCAGGTTTGACTATTATCGGGCCAAGAATTCCATGCTTATTTCAGCCCTCGTCTCCAACCTCGTTGGGGTTGCGGTCGTCATTTTTCTAACCCAGCAGTCGGCAGACATGCTTCCATTCGAAATCCTGCGGCTGACCAACCGCATCGACCGCTTTTTCATGCCGGCGGCGTTCATCGTACCGTTTGTCCTGATTCTGCTTTACGAGCGGCCCATTCGCGGCTACCTGAAAAGAAGCTACCAGAAGCGGCCGCTTTCGGAGGACCTTGTCCGCAAGGCTCGCCGGAGGCTGCTCAACGAGCCGTTTTTCCTGATCGGACTGTCCTTCTGCATTTGGATGACGGCGGCGTTGGTATATTCCGGAGCGTTTTGGGCCCAGGGGTCCGGCCGAGAGCTGATCCAGCAGGCCTTCTTTCGCAGTTTCTATACCGGCTTGATCACGGTAACCGTGGCCTTTTTCGTGCTCGAATTCATCCTCCAACGCAGAGTGGCTCCCTACTTCTTCCCAAACGGCGGCCTTTCGACGACGCCCGGCACCCTGCGCATCCGCATCCGGACCCGGCTCTTCGCCCTGCTGCTCGCCAGCAATATTATTCCGCTCGTCGCCATCCTGCAGCACCTGGGCGGCGCATCTCCGGCCGGCGGCCTCGCTCATTTGCCCATGGAGCGGATGACGGCGGCCCTTACCAGCCAGATTTTTCTGTTCATGGGGATCGGACTGTGGGTCACCTTTCTGGTGAGCAGCAATCTCACTCGACCGCTGGCGGAGATAACGAGTGTGCTGCGCAAGGTCAAGAACGGTCTCTTCGAAACCAAGGTACGGGTGACCTCCAATGATGAAATCGGTTACGCCGGCGATGTGATCAACGAGATGACCGAGGGTCTCCTGGAGCGCGACCGGATCAAGCAGTCTCTGACCTTGGCCAAGGAAGTTCAGCAGAGCCTTTTCCCCGTGCAAGCTCTGAAAACGGATGGATTCGAGGCGGCCGGCCGGAGCATATACTGTGACGAAACCGGAGGGGATTATTACGACTTCATCCCCATGGCCGCCAGCGACGGCCCCCAATGGGGAGTCGCCGTCGGGGATGTATCGGGCCATGGCATTCCCGCGGCGTTGCTGATGGCAACCGTTCGATCCTCCCTAAGACAGCGGGCTTCCCATCCGGGCTCCTTAGACCGGATCATGGCCGATGTGAATCGCCAGATCACCAGCGACGTCGGGTATTCCGGGGAGTTTATCACCATGTTCTTCTTGGTGATCGATCCGGTGAAAATGGAGCTCGAATGGGTGCGGGCCGGGCACGATCCTGCGCTTCTTTATGACCCCGGCACCGACTCCTTCGAGGCGTTGGGCGGCACGGGCTTGGCGCTGGGGATCGATGGGAACTGCCGTTGCAGCGGCCATCGCCGGGACGGGATTCTGCCCGGCCAGGTTATCTTGCTCGGCACGGACGGGCTCTGGGAAGCGGCCAACCCGAAAGGCGAAATGCTCGGCAAACAGCCAATTCACGATGCCATTCGGGAAAACTGCTCTTTGAACGCAAATGAAATTCTGGAGTCGATTCTCGCCACGCTGGAGAAGTTCCAGGCCGGCGCAAAAAGGGAAGATGATGTGACCCTGGTCATCATCAAGGTGGGTGGCGCGGCGGATCGTCTTCGCCATTGATTTGACCCATCCCGTTTTGGAACCAAGAAACAACTTGGCGATGCGCTCAGTTCAGCAGCGGGAGCATTCAGGTTCTTTTGAATTTCAAACAACAGTTTGCCACGACCGTTAGCCACCGTGAAGGAAGGGGGCGGCCCATAACAGCCTCCTTTGCTTTTTCCACATGTTTCGCCGGGCGATGCTCGCCGAGATCGATCTCGATGAATTCGTCTCTCAGGGCAGGATGATCCAGGAAAAGGGAGAGGCGTTTTCCGAAGTCGGCCTGGTGGTATTCTTCGATGATGCGGTTGCTGTTGCTCATGATGTCCTCCTTAACAGGATACGAACGTTCGTGCTAATTAGAAGTTCAAAATTTGGCCCTCATACCAAATTCTCCCCTTGCCTTTCTGAGCTGCTACGGTTGACGGTATTTATCCAGGAGGTGCTTTAGCGCGGTTTCCTGACGCTTCTTCGTTTCTGAATCCTGCAGAAGCTTGTGGTAGTAATGAAAACCCAACAATAATGAATACAGGTCAAAGGCGAACTGTTCGCAGTCGATGTCCTTCTTAAAATGGCCCACCAGAATGGCTGACTGTGCGATGCGCCTCATGCTGTCAATCCACGCTTCCTGCTGGTGCAGCAGGGTTTCTCTAACCTTTCCGGGACGATCACTGAACTCTGTGCTGGCGGAAACGAAAATACATCCGCCCTTCATCTTGGCCCCCCAGGCAATCCAATTATCAACAAGGGCCCTGATCCGGGGAATGCCGGCCGGTGCCTTCAGGGCCGGAGCAACCACATTCCTGGCGAATCGTTGAGCTGCGTACTCAATGATTTCAATCTGCAGATTTTCTTTTGACTGGAAGTGGGCGAATAGACCGCTTTTTGACATGCCGGTCTCGATGGCAAGGGCACCTATGGTCATCGATTCCAGCCCTACCTGACTAGCCATCTGCAGGGCGGATCCAAGAATGGATTGCTTTGTATCTTCTCCCTTTTTCATGATACTAAATTAGTACGAACGTTCGTTTTTGTCAAGTCAATCTTTTCTGCTCATCTTTTATGGATTCCATGCTCGATCATCGTCAGCGCATTCAGGGAGCCGCTGGGCATTCGACCTTTGGTCTCGAAACACTCCTTGCTGCCAGCTCGGATTTTTGATCCCAGATCTCGATCAGATAATCCTTTTGCTCTTCAAATCGCACCGCCTGTTCTTCGACCAGCTCCTCCGCCTCCCGGGAAGACATGTCCCGGCTCTGGCGCACAAAGGAAGCCACCCGGGCGTAATAGAGCGGCGTCATCATATCGACCAGTTTGTTGCGGTTGACAGTCCAGAGACGATAGGTGGCCGCCAATTCATATAGAATCTTCACCCAGGATTCGGTGGGCAGGTGGAAGTCCTTGGCGTCCATGCAGGCGGTCTGGCTGATCTGCTTGAAGCTTTCCTCGTCGAAGATGTCTCGCCAGAGCGGCGAGAGCTGCTGGTAGCCGGTTTTAAAAAGATCGATCAACAGATCGAGATTCACCTTCACGGGTTCGGGTTCCGGCGCCCCCTCGAACCCGAACGTCTCCAGCGTTTCGCTGCCCTTGATGCCTTTCCAGTAGCTTTCATAGCGTTCCATCAAGGAGAAAAGCGCCGAGAGCACCTGCCGGAACATCGGCCCCAGGTGCTGGCCGGGGTCCTTGACGTCGTGGATCTTGACCCCCAGATTCGACTGGCAAATCCGGAACCCCTGGGTGATGGCGCTGGTCGTCATCCAGATGTCGATGCCGAAACGCGCCACGTCCGTCAGCCAGACATCCTGTTCGGAGTAGAATTTGGCCACATCGCGCGAGATGGCGAAATCCCCTCCGATGGGCTGCCGGATTCGCTTGCCATAGAGCGCTCGGGTGAGGTTGTAAACGATGTTGTTGGTGATGGTGCCGTCGTACTTGTGCCGCACGTACACCGGCGCTACGAACTGGTAGCCCTTCTCCAAAACCGGGTCGAGCAGGTACTTGACCCAGTCGGCCGTGATGCTGCGCAGGTCCGAATCGACCATGGCACAGACCGAAACGTTGAGCCGGTCGGCGGCTTCGAAGACCGAGCGCAGGGCCGTGCCCTTGCCTGCCGGACCGCGATAGATAGAGACGATTTTCTCTTGCCAGGGCTTGATCTGGAATTCCTTGGCCGCCTCGCGCGTGTCATCGGTGGAACCGCCGTCGGCGATGAAGATGACGCTGCGCCGGCCGCCGTAATGCTTGGCCAGGCCGTGGGTGATCATCTGGATCACATGCGCGATGGTGCTCTCGTTGTTGTAGCAGGGCACGCCGACCAGGATGTCCGCGGAGTCGATCTCCTCGATGCGTTTCGCGGTATAGGCCCGCAGCGCGGTGTCATAATGCATGGGCGCAACCTCCTTCCCGGGTTTCTATCATAAAGACGATGGATCTGGGTCTGGCTCTTGTCAATGAAATTCGAGGAGGTACCGACAAGCGAGAACCGTTGAGGGAAGAGCCGCTTGAGATGACTCAACTCGGTTGGTCCGGCGCGGATGCTGACCGAGATTCCAGGCAGATCAGATCGGTAGCGAATCCAGGTTCGGCATCCTTTAGAAAACGGGCGGTGGCGAGGCTTGAATCCGTTGGCGCGATTTGAGGCTGATGTCACTCAGCCGACAGTTGCGTGTGAGATACTTGTACCATCCGCACCGGCATCGATGGATGGGGTTCGAACGGCTTGCGTGTTTCCGCCAAGCGCGTTCAGGCGATCCGATCCTCACGCGCTCAACGCATCGAGGCGCTGTTTGGCTACCTGCCGCACATGCTCGTCCTTGTCATGCTGAATCACGCGTTTCAGCAGATCTTTGTCTTGGCATTCGAGAACAGCCTGCTCCCGTACCTTGGGGTCGGATCGCGCGATCTTGGGAATGAAAAAATCGCTGAACTTCATGGGGCCTCCTTTCGGGGATCTGGGGGTTTGAGTGAAAGGATCGCCGCAGATGATGCCGCGACGGATGCATGCAACCATAATGGAACAGTTAATATTTGTCAACGTTTACTTGTTTGTCAATCCTGGGCAGTCGCCATTCCCATCGCCTCCAAGCGCCGGTAAGCCTCCTCCCCGCCGACGTAGTAGCACCGGCAGCCGACCACATCGACCCAAATGTACAGGGGCTGGCTGCTGGAGGCCACCCGCAGCAATGTCCGCTGGGGAATGCTGCCCAGCTGATCCAGATCTACCTGCGAAACGGCAACCTTCATCGTGAAGCCGGAGAAAGCCAGCAGCTCACTCTGGTTGAGCGGGTCTGTTTCCGAGGGACTGCCCGCGCAGCCGGCCATGGCAAGGGCGGCAGCTGCCGCAATCATCGTCCGTTTGGCCATAAGACCTCCTTCAGGTCATGAACCGTTTCGGGCAGGTTTTACAGGAAAGATCCGGATCGCCGCAGGCCAGGCGCTCGCGGAACCGTTTGAAATCCGGGCTCTCCCATATTTCCATAGGGTCCTGCTCGCGAACGTTTCCGAAGACGCGACGCCGCGGATCGACGACATCCGCCGGCACGTTGAGATAGACGCACGGCGACACCGAGCCGTCTGCCGCGATGAATACGGAGTGCTGGATGTTCTCCCGGCAGGCGTTGCCCGATGCACTGGAGTTCGGAAGTTCGTAGTGGAACCCCATCCCCAGGCCGTGAGCCTCGACAGCGGTTTCGGCCAAAACGACCTCGGCCCGATTAAGTTTTTCGGCTTCATGGGGTTGGAACGCCTCGGCCTCCAGGTTGGGCTCGGGGAGGTAGTCCAGGGTCGAAATCACCGCCGCATGCACGCCGAGCCGCTGCATCAGCGCCGGCAGTCCCCGCACGGCGTCGATGCGGGAGG
>JALOPB010000277.1 GCA_025454115.1 Desulfobacterales bacterium
CGGCGGGGCGGGTTTTCGGCCGCAACGCGCCGCAACCATCCGTTCAATGAGCCAGCGACCGGCAGCAAGCCCGCTTCATATGAATCCGGGCAGCCCCGAAGGATCGATGCCCGCGCCGCCGCCGGCCGTCTCTGCCTGCGCGCGGTTCCTCCTAGACGGCTTGGGGGCGTGGCAGGGTCGCCTGAAGAATTGGTGGCGGCGCGCTGCGGCCAAAAACCCGCCCCACCGATGAGTGATATGGCTGCATTGAACATATTTTATTGCCGGAGTAATACCCCTTACGATGGTTGACTCCATGGAAGCCGTGATCGTTATCAGCATCCTCATCATCCTGCTGCTGGGCGGTTTCGTCTTCCACACCGCGGCACTCGTGCTGGACGGCATCCAGCAGGGCCACCTTCCGGCGACCAACATGCGCGAGACCCTGTCGCTGGCCGGCTGGGCCATGGCCGGCGTCTTCATCCTGCTCAACACCCGCTACCGCCTGAAGATCCTGGGCGTTTACGCCGCGCCGTTTGTCGCGCTGATCATGGTGGTCGTGTCTCAGCTTCCCGACGAACCCGTGCAGGCCACCCCCCTGTTCAAGAGCTTCTGGCTGGTGGCCCATGTGACCGTGATTTTCATCGGAGAAGCGGCGTTCGCCCTGGCCTGCGGGGTTGGCATTCTTTATCTGCTCCAGGAAAACTCGATCAAAACCAAAAAGCGTCGCTTCTTTTTTAAGCGCCTGCCGTCGCTAGACTTGCTGGATTCCACCGGCTACGCCTGTATCGTGGTGGGGTTCACCATGTTGACCGTCGGACTCATTACCGGACTGATCTACGCCAAATCGGTGTGGGGCCGGTTCTGGAGCTGGGATCCAAAGGAAGTCTGGTCGGGCATCGCCTGGCTGTTCTACGCCGCGCTGCTGCACGAACGCCTGACCGTCGGCTGGCGCGGCCGAAGGTCGGCCATCATGGCGATTATCGGTTTCGGAGTGCTGCTGTTTACCTTCCTGGGAGTCAACCTTTTCATGGAAGGCCACCACAAGGAGTTTACAAAGTAAAGGGTGCAAGCATTCAAGGGGTCAAGGGGTCGAGCGCAACCGATGGTTCTGGCTTTTAGGTCTCCTTGAACCCTGGACCCCTCGACCCCTGGAATCCTTTATCGTTTATAGCCTTATGCGCGACATCCTTCTCATCGGCATCAACCACAAGACCGCACCGATCGAGCTGCGGGAGTGTATCGCCTTCTCCAAGGACGAATCATCGACGGCCATCGATGCACTGCGCCGTATCGACACCATCCACGAAGTCCTGCTCTACTCCACCTGCAACCGGGTGGAGCTGCTGATGGTCGCCGACGACCGCAGCCAGGCCGTGGATACGGCGAAACGATTTCTATCGGATTTCAACAAGATCCCTCTTGCTGAATTTGAAGACTGCCTCTACGTCCATGCCAACGACGACGCCGTGCGCCATTTATTCC
The DNA here is from genome assembly GCA_025454115.1 of Desulfobacterales bacterium. GTDB lineage: Bacteria > Desulfobacterota > Desulfobacteria > Desulfobacterales > SpSt-501 > SpSt-501. Next base: position 1,465 of record JALOPB010000277.1, read on the forward strand.
GCGTTGCGGCCAGCCTCGACTCGATGGTCGTCGGCGAACCCCAAATACTAGGCCAGATCAAGGAGGCCTATCGCGGCGCCGCCCAAGCCAAGAGCGCCGGCGTCATTCTCAACCGCCTGATGCACCGGGCCTTCTTCGTGGCCAAGCGGGTACGCACCGAAACCGGAATCGGCGACCGCGCCGTGTCGATCAGCTATGCCGCGGTCGAACTGGCGCGGAAAATTTTCGGCAGCCTGGAAGGCAAACGGGTCCTGTTGGTCGGCGCGGGGGAGATGGCCGAGCTGGCGGTCGAGCACCTGATCCGCAATCAGGTTGCCGAGACCCTGGTCGCCAACCGCACGTTTGAAAACGGGCTGGAACTGGCCCGCCGGTTCAACGGCCAGGCGATTCGCTTCGAGGAAATCCCGGAGCACCTCCGGGTGGTGGACATCATCATCAGCTCCACCGGCGCACCCGGCCTCGTCATCGCGCGTGAGACCGTCAAGCCGGTCATCCGCGCCCGCCGCAACCGCCCGATCTTTTTTATCGACATCGCCGTGCCCCGCGACATCGACCCCGAGATCAACCGTCTTGAAAACGCGTATGTTTACGACATCGACGATCTGAAGGGCATCATCGAGGAAAACATCGAGGACCGCCAGAAAGAGGCCGTCAAGGGGGAGCGGATCATCGACGAGGCCGTCATCCGCTTCCGCGAATGGCACGAGGCGCTTGACGTGGTTCCGACCATCGTAGCCCTGCGCGCCAAGCTTGAGGTCATGGCGGAATCCGAAATCAAGCGCACGGTTCAGGCGCAGGGAATGTGCGCAGAAGATGCTCAGGCGCTGCAGCGCATGATGGGCAGCTTCATCAATAAGGTGCTGCACGACCCGACGATGCACTTGAAGCGGGACGGCATGCTCGGCGACAAGTCGCTTTCGATCGATATGGTTCGAAAATTGTTTAAATTGGACGAATAAGGCCAGGGAGGTCATCATGAGACAAACCGCCTGTCTGTTTCCCGGGCAGGGATCGCAATCGGTGGGAATGGGCGAGGATCTCTATCGTGAATTCGACGTCGTGCGTGAGATCTTCGACATGGTCGAGGAGATTACCAAGATCCATGTATCCAGACTGTGCTTCAAGGGGCCGATGGAAGAATTGACCCAGACGGTCAACCTTCAGCCGGCGCTGACCGCAGTCAACCTCGCCTGCCTGCGGGCGTTGCAGCATGCCGGTTTCGATTTCGCCGTGTGCGCCGGACACAGCCTCGGCGAATACAGCGCGCTGCATGCGGCCGGGGTGCTGCGCCGCGAGGATGCGGCGCGGCTGGTCTTGCGGCGCGGCGAACTCATGCACCGCGAAGCGGGCCGGCACCAGGGGGCCATGCAGGCCATCGTCGGCCTACCGCTGGCGGACGTGGAGGCGCTGGTCGCGGAGGGAGCCCGCAAAGGCGTGGTGGCGGTCGCCAACCACAACATGGCCACCCAGATCGTCATCACCGGTTCCCCCGAACCGGTGGCCGCCGTGGGCGCCCAGGCCGCGGCCAAAGGGGCCAAGGCCGTGCCGTTGAAGGTCAGCGGCGCCTGGCACAGCGAGCTGATTCGGGGCGCCGAAGACGAGTTCAAGGAGATATTATCCAATACGGAGTTTCAGGCTCCGCAGAAAAAAATCATTCTGAATGTCACGGCCGCCGAATCCGAGAACCCCGATGAAATCCGGGAGATCATGTCGCGGCAGCTGTGCAGTCCCGTGCGCTGGTACGACAGCATGCTCCGCATGCAGGACGCTGAAGCGGCGGTGGTCGTCGAGGTCGGTCCCGGCAGGGTGCTATCCGGGCTGCTGCGCAAAATCCTGCCCAAGGATTCGCCGGCCCGGATCTTCAACGTGGGCACCCTCGTCCAGTTGGAGGAGTTCCTGAAGGCGTCGGCGTGAGACGCGGACCCCATTACGTCTAAAACGCAGATCAGTTGGGCCTGAAAACCGGGATCACGTAAGGCCCTTCCGGAACGACCGCCACACCGGGATCCTGGTGCTCGTTGACGCTCTCGGTCGCGGCAGCCGCGACCGAGGCGACCGGGTCGACGAAGATCTTGTCCAGATCCGAAGGCCGCAGCCCGGTGGTATAGAGCTTTACACGTCCCTTCCGCAGGGCCTTTACCAGCATCTGGGTTTGCCACTCGTCGATGCGGGCATGGTTGCGGGCGATCACATCGGCCATGAAGCGATCGGGTCCCATCCGGCACAGTGCGCGCTGAGCCTCAACGAATTCCGGGCTGCCCACGCCTTCCGAGCACTCGCTGGCAATAATGATGGTTCCTCCGGGCTCCACGATATCGAGGACGCCGACCATGCCTTTGATCGTCTGATAGTAGGTCTTATCCAGGGGGTAGCCGGCGCTGGTCGTCACCACGGTCTTGAACCGGCGCGGGACGGACACTTCCGCGTACGGCCGGGTGAAGGCCACCGCCTCCAAATGGCTTTCTTCGATGAGACCGAAATTGACGAACCCGATGCGGCGTTCCTCGTCAATCACGACGTTCAACGCAAATATCTCTCCCACGGCGCGCAGCATGTTCAATTGCTCCTGATGCAGCGGATTGCCCTCGATGACGGCGTTGGCGGCCCGGGCATGGTCCAGTATGACCCCGGCATGCAATTTGAGGATGGTGTCGCTGTGAGCGACGCCCGGAACCACCAGCTTGCGCCCACCGGAATAGCCGGCCATAAAATGCGGCTCCACCAACCCAACCACGATGCGCAGTTCGGCGTCCACAAATCGCCGGTCCAGCCGGATCGGGATTCCGGACGGCGTTCGGCCGAGATCGGCATGGGCGTCGCGGTCCCGGGCGAAGTGATTGGCGACGCGCACTTGCCGGATAACAGCATCGGAACCGACGACTTCGCGCAACTCCGCACCCTCGTTAGGCCGATGCAGGCCTGTCGCAACGAGAATGAGGATATTGTCTGCCGACATCCCGCCGGCGGTGAGTTCGTCGATCAGTGGCGGCAGCAGCGTGCCGTGCGGAACGGGCCGGGTGATGTCACAAATCAGAATGCACGCGGTTCGTCGTTCGCTGGCCAATTCTCTCAACGGACGTCCGGAAGCGGTTCGTCGAAACGACGCTCGTAAGCGCTCCGCCGGATCGGCTGCGACCGGCATCGGTTGCTTGCGGATCGTGGTAACGTTTAGATTCTCCGGAAAGTCCACGGCCAGCCGGCCGCGACCGTAAAGCAGTTCGACTCGCAT
>JALOPB010000278.1 GCA_025454115.1 Desulfobacterales bacterium
AATGTAAAAAACAATATTCTTTTCTAAAGTTTAACTAATCCGGTCGAGTAATCGTACGGTATTAACCGATTTGTAAGGCCGCCGGGGGGCGCCTTGCGCGGCGGACATGGAAGGCGGCGCCGCGTCGATCGGGCTTGCCTTCAGGGATCAAGTATGTCAGTTATTAAAAAATTTCACATTATATCATTTAGTTAAGTAAAGAGCGGACGCCGACTCGCATGGAACCTTTTCATAGCACGGAACGCATTCTTTCTCAAGAGGCGCATCGCACGCTTTTTTAGGCTTGACATGCCGACCGAATTAAATTACTTAACCGTCTCTTTCCACCTGTCCGGATTGCGGAGAGCCCGTTCTCCCGCACCATGCCTGCTCCAGTTGCGGATCCTACAAGGGCCGCAAAGTGATCAAAACCAAAGAAGACGAATAAGGATCGACCGCATGGCATCCCCGGATACAGCACAGGTCCGGCACCTGGCCGGATTGGACCCTGAATCCAGGCAGATGGTCCTGGATACGGTGGCTCAGCTTAAAAAACGGCTGTTGACCAAGGAGCGCATTCTCGAGTTCGACCGCAAGGAGATCTTTCCCGAAGAGGTCATTCGGGAAATGCTGGGGCCTGAAATCGGCCTGCAGTTGCTGATGATCCCGGAGGCCTACGGCGGTCTGGGCGGCGGGGCGCGGGACAGTTGCGCGATCACCCGCGAAATGGCCAAGATCTGCCTGGGCATCACCACCGCCTTCTTCGCCATCCAGCTCGGAGCCGATCCGATCATCGTCGGGGCCACCGAGGAGCAGAAGCGCAAATGGCTCGGCAAGATCGCCGCGGGTGAGGCGCTCGTGGCCTACGCGGTTACCGAACCGGACGCCGGAAGCAACGTCGCCGCTTTGAAGACCAAGGCCGATCCCGTGACGGACGCCTCCGGCCGGGTCACGGGCTACCGCATCAACGGCAACAAGCAGTTCATTTCCACGGGCGGCTATGCGGACTTCATCACCGTGCTGGCCGATGCGCCGGAGGGACCGACCTTTTTCATCATGGAGAAGGACACGGTCGGCTATCAGCGCGGCAAGGGCGAAGAGAAGCACGGGATCCGGGCTTCCAACACGTCGCCGCTGACGTTCAGCGACGCCTTCGTCCCGCTGAAAAATCTGATCGGCGGGGTGCCCGGGCAAGGGCTGAAACAGGCCAACGCCGTCTTCGGCTACACCCGGCTGATGGTGGCCTCCATGGCTCTGGGTGCGGGTGAGGCGGCGCTAGAGATCGCCGTTCCCTATGCCAAGGAACGCATCCAGTTCAAGACGCCGCTTTCCGAGAAACAGGGGTACACCCATAAGCTGATCGTCCCCAACGTGGTGCGCCTGGCGGCGGCCGAGGCGTATATCGACGAGGTGGCCGAGCGGCTCGACGCCGGCGAGAGCGACCTCGACGTGGAAGGTTCCATCGCCAAGTGGTTCGCCACCGAGGCCGGCAACCGCGCGGCCGAGGACTGCATGCAGGCCTTGGGCGGCTACGGCTACATCACCGAGTACGGGGTGGAGAAGATCAAGCGCGACGTCCGCATCACCACCATTTACGAGGGGACGAGCGAGATCCAGCAGAACATCATCAGCACGTTCCGCTGGAAGAAGAGCCGCAAGACCAAGGGCGGCTTCTACGGAGCGATGGCGGCCGAGATGGAGCAGCTGGAGAAGGACCGTCCGGGCTGCGGCGGCCGCTTCTACGCTCTGGCCGCCCGGGCGCTCAACCACTTGATCGTAGTCGCCGACACCGGCCGGCTCACCCGCCAGCAGATCCTCATGTTCGATCTGGCGGACCTGATGGCCCACGTTGAGGTGGGGGTGGCCGTCGCGCGCAAAGCGGCGGCCCTGGCGGCCGCGGGCGACGCCCAGGCCCAGCGGGCTGCGCTCGTGGCGCGGATCTTTGCCTGGGAGATGTGCCAGCTCTTCGAACGCAACAGCCTGCGGATTCTCACCGGCACCGGCGAGATCGACGCGGCGGCCGTGGTTGCGTCGCTAACCGAAATCCGTTTGAACGAATTTGCCGGCAGCTGCCGCAACGTGATCCGGGACATGGACCGGCTGGCGGACGACGTGTTCGGGCGGTGAGCCGTTGCCGGCCCGCCGACATTTCATTCAGTTTCGACGAAGGAGAAACGGATGCGCTTCAAAGACAAAGTGGTGATGGTCACCGGAGGGGCGGCCGGAATCGGCCGGGTGACGGCCGAGGCCTTTGCCCGCGAAGGGGCCAGGCTGGCCATCTGCGATCTCAATCCCGAAGCCGGAGCGGAAGCGTTGACGGCGCTGGGACCCGAGGCCTCCTTCGAAAAGGTGAATGTGGCCGATGAAGCGGAGGTTTCCAAATGGACCGAGCAGGTGGTCCAGCGCTATGGCCGCATCGACGCCCTGGTGAACAACGCGGGGATCACCCGCGATGCCCTCCTGCTGCGCATGAAGGAGTCGGATTGGGATCTGGTTTTGAGCGTCAACCTCAAGGGAGCGTTCCTGTGCACCCGGGCGGTGGTGCGTCACATGGCCCAGCAGCGTTCGGGGCGGATCATCAACGTGGCGTCGGTGGTCGGGGTGGTCGGCAACGCCGGCCAGGCCAACTATGTGGCCTCCAAAGCCGGCTTGATCGGCCTGACCAAGACCGTCGCCCGGGAGTTTGCCGCCCGCGGCATTACGGTCAATGCGGTGGCTCCCGGCTTTATCGAGACCCAGATGACCGCCGTATTGAGCGATAAGATCAAGGAAGGGTTCCTGGCCCAGATCCCGATGGGCCGGGCCGGCTCGCCCCAGGACGTGGCCGACGCGGTGACGTTTCTTGCCTCCGATCAGGCGGCGTATCTGACCGGTCAGGTGCTGCATGTCAGCGGCGGAATGTATATGTAGAAGAGAGGGTTCAGGGTTCAGGGCTAAAGCGGTTTGAAATGCCCGGCAAACACCCAAACATCCAAGCACCAAACACCAAACACCAAACACCAAACACCAAATACCAAACTTTCGACCCATCGAACTTCACGGAGGAAATCAAGATGTCCAACAAGGAAATTCAAGAAAAGGTCAAGAAAATCATCGCCGAGAAGCTGAGCGTGGATATCGCGGAGGTCAAACCCGAGGCGTCTTTCGTCGATGACCTGGGCGCCGACTCGCTGGATCTCGTCGAGCTGATCATGTCCATGGAGGAAGAATTCGGGGTCGACATCTCCGACGAGGATGCGGAGAAAATCGTAACGGTCAAGGATGCGATGGACTACGTGTCCAAGAAACAGTAATTTCACACGAGCGCGATGAACGATCGAGGAGGCCTTTTGAGTAAACGGGTGGTTGTCACGGGTGCGGGTCTGGTTTGCCCGGTGGGAATCGGAGTCGAGGAGAGCTGGAAAGCCATATGCGCCGGAACCTCCGGCGTGACGCGGATCACCCGATTTGACCCATCGCTCTACGAAACCCAAATTGCGGCTGAAGTCAAGGGGTTCAAAGCAGAAGACTTCATGAGCAAGAAAGAGGCCAAGCGGTTTGAGCTGTTCATATCCTATGCGATTGCAGCCACCCGCATGGCGGTCGATGATTCCAAACTGCAGATCACGGAGGAAAACGGCGGCCGGGTGGGCGTGATCACGGGGTGCGGCCTGGGGGGGTTGCGCTTCATGGAGGACACCATCCTGAATATCCACAGCAGCGGGCCTAAACGCGTCAGCCCCTTCTTCATTCCGATGATGATCGGAAACATGGCGCCGGGCATGATCTCGATTCTCTTCGGGGCCAAGGGTCCCAACCTGTCCCTCGCCACGGCCTGCGCCGCCGGAGCCCATGCGGTGGGCGACTCATTCAAGATCATCCAGGAGGGACGCGCCGACGCCATGATCACCGGTGGCACCGAGGCCGTGATCTCGCCGTCCTGCGTTGCCGGCTTCAACGCCATGAAGGCGCTGTCCACGCGGAACTCGGAGCCTGAGCGGGCCTCGCGGCCGTTTGAACGCGACCGCGACGGCTTCGTGCCCGGCGAGGGGTCGGGGATTCTCGTGCTCGAAGAACTGGAACATGCCCGCCGCCGGGGCGCTCCCATTTATGCCGAAGTGGTCGGCTACGGCTTGACCGGCGACGGGTATCACATGACCGCGCCGCCGCCTGACGGCAACGGGGCCAGCCGTTGCATGCAGATGGCACTGGACGATGCCGGCATGCAACCGGAGGAGGTGGATTACATCAACGCCCACGGCACCTCGACGGAACTGAACGATCTCTATGAAACTCGCGCCATCAAGGCTGTTTTCAAACAGCATGCCCACAACGTGGCGGTCAGCTCGACCAAGTCCATGACCGGGCACCTCTTGGGCGGCGCCGGAGGCGTTGAGGCCGTCTTTTCGGTTCTGGCCATTCGCGACGACATCATTCCGCCCACCATCAATTACGACCACCCGGCGGAGGAACTGGATTTGGACTATGTGCCCAACACGGCCCGCAAGGTACCGGTGAAGGTGGTCATGTCCAACTCCTTCGGCTTCGGCGGGACGAACGCGGCACTGGTTTTCAGGAAGTATTGCCCGAACTGAACGTTTCGGCGGGCCATAACCGACTGGAAAAGAGCATAGAAAAGAACGCGAGGACATT
>JALOPB010000279.1 GCA_025454115.1 Desulfobacterales bacterium
ACCATCGACCACATGCAGCGCATTCTCGCCGTGCGGCCGGAACTCATCGCCTGCGATCTGCACCCGGATTACCTCAGCACGCGTTGGGCCGACGAGCAGAAGGATATCCCCAAGGTGCGGATCCAGCATCACCACGCCCATATCGTGAGCTGCATGGCCGAGCACCGGGTGGGGGGAAGCGTCATCGGGTTGTCCTGCGACGGCACCGGTTACGGCACCGACGGTACGGTGTGGGGCGGAGAGGTCTTGATCGCCTCCGCGAGCGGGTTTGAACGCGTCGCCCATCTGGCTGAAGTGCCCATGCCGGGCAGCGCAGCCGCCATTCGCGAACCCTGGCGCATGGCCGTCAGCTATCTGCACGACGCCTTTGGCGGGAATCTCGGCGGCCTGGACCTGCCGTTCATGCGGGAGGCCGGCCCTGACAAGGTCCGGTTGATCCAGGAGATGATCGCCAAACGCATCAACTCGCCGCTCACCTCCAGCCTGGGACGTCTGTTTGACGGGGTGGCTGCCATCGCCGGCCTGCGGGCGCGGGTCAGCTACGAGGGCCAGGCCGCCATGGAGCTCGAGATGACGGCACGGAACGAAACCGAGTCTTTCTACGATTATTCCTGGGAGGGAGACGACCCCTGGCGAATACCGCCGGCGCCGATCGTCCGCGCCGTAGCGGCGGATGTCGGGAAAGGGGTCCCCGTGGCGTTGATCAGCGCCAAATTTCACAACACCTTGATCCGGTTGTTCGGCGACCTGTGCGACCGGATCCGCGCAGCGCGCGGCCTGAAGCGGGTCGTGCTGAGCGGCGGGGTTTTCCAGAATGCGCGCCTGCTGACCGGCCTTTTTCCCGTATTGGAAGCCAGGGGTTTCGAAGTGTTCAGCCACCGGCTGGTGCCGACCAACGACGGCGGGATCGCCCTCGGCCAGGCGGTGATTGCGGCTAAGAGTCTAGAGCAAGGAGCATAAGATCTTCCCATGACGATCAAACACATCGAGGAATACCGGGATGCCGAATTGGCTCGCCAGCTGGCGGACCAAATCAAACGGACCAGCCGACGTCCGGTCCGCCTCATGGAAGTCTGCGGAACGCACACCGTTTCGATTTTCCGCAGCGGCATCCGCAGCCTGCTCCCCGAGACCGTTTCGCTTTTATCGGGTCCCGGCTGTCCGGTGTGCGTGACGGACCAGGCCGAGATCGACGCTTTCATCGAGGTTTCCAAACAGCCGGATGTGATCGTGGCCACTTTCGGCGACTTGATGCGGGTTCCCGGGAGCACGTCGTCCTTGCAAGCCGAGCGGGCGGAAGGACGCGATATCCGGGTGGTGTATTCAACGATGGATGCACTTGCCATCGCCCGGAAACACCCGGAGAAACAGGTGGTCTTTCTCGGAGTGGGCTTCGAAACGACGGCACCGACCATCGCCGCCGCCATCCTGTCGGCGGTGGCAGCCCGGCTTGATAATTTTTCAGTGCTCTCCGCCCACAAGACGGTGCCGCAGGCCCTTGACGCGCTCATGTCCATTGAGGATGTGCGCATCGACGGGTTCATCCTGCCGGGCCATGTCTCTGTCATCATCGGGCTGGATGCCTATCGACCTTTTTTCGACCGGCACCGCGTCCCCTGCGTCGTTGCCGGGTTCGAGCCCGCCGATATCCTGCAGGCGATCGCCGGTCTCATCGAACAGATCGAGTCCGGAAAAGCACGGCTCGTCAATGCCTACCCGCGGGCGGTCACCGCAGCGGGCAACCGCAAGGCCCAGGACGTACTGGACCGGGTGTTTGAGCCGGCCGACGCCTGCTGGCGGGGCATCGGGCCGATCCCGGCGAGCGGGCTGCGCATTCGCGCCGCCTACGCGGCGCATGACGCCGGGCGGCGCTTCCACCTGAAGACGGCGGAGGCCGGGCCGCCCAAGGGCTGCGCCTGCGGCGACATCCTCACCGGCAAGAAAACGCCGCCGGAATGCGCGCTTTACAAGAAAGTATGCACTCCCATGGATCCGGTGGGTCCCTGCATGGTGTCGAGTGAGGGCACCTGCGCGGCGTATTACCGGTACCACTATTGATGAGTTTTTACGAAGCCATCGAGGCTAACGAGGCACGATGATGAAATCGGATAAGGTACTGCTCGATCACGGCAGCGGGGGCAAGATTTCCCACCGCATGACCCAGGACCTCCTGCTGCCGGCGTTCAACAACCCCATCCTTTCGGAGTTGAATGATGGGGCTATTTTCGATCTGCATGGATTGCGACTGGGCTTTTCCACGGACTCCTACACCGTCGATCCGATCTTCTTCCCCGGCGGAAACATCGGGGAGCTGGCCGTATACGGCACGGTGAACGATCTGGCCATGTGCGGGGCGGAGCCCAAGGTCGTTCCCAGGGGAGCAGTGGATAAGATCTTCATCAACACCTCCGGGATCGGTGCGATCCCGCCCGGTGTGCAGGTCGGCAGTCGTCAGGCCCGGCCCGGCGACCGGGTGCTGCTGAGCGGAACCATCGCCGACCATGGCGTGAGCGTGCTGGCCAGCCGCGAGGGGTTATCGTTTCAAACATCGGTTCAAAGCGATACCGCGCCGCTCAACCACATGGTGCGGAGCATGCTCGCCGCAGGACCCGGCGTCCACGCCCTGAGGGATCCCACTCGGGGCGGGCTGGGGACGGCGCTGAATGAAATCGCCGAAAAGTCGGCGGTCGGCATCCGCATCCGCGAAGACCGCATCGCCGTCAAGGCCGAGGTGGCCGGCCTGTGCGAGCTTCTGGGTCTGGACCCCCTGTATTTGGCCAACGAGGGCAAGCTGATCGCATTCGTAGCGCCCGAAGACGCCGATGCCGTGCTGGCGGCAATGCGCCGGGACCCGTACGGCCGCGATGCCGTCCTCATCGGCGACGTGACCGCCGAGTACCCCGGCAAGGTGTTCATGGACACCCGCATCGGCGGCACGCGCATCGTGGATATGCTGACGGGGGAGCAATTGCCGAGAATCTGCTGAATTCGGAGTTCGGAAGGCGGAATGCGGAAACACAACGATCATTACCAGCCGTTTCTTTCTCGCCATTCGTTAAATGCGATTGTTTTCTTCAGCCGCTTTCTGATCGTGGTATGTTTATTCGCCGCTGGCTGCGACACGAAGCGCGAGCACACCCTGTCCGGCCGGACCATGGGCACCACGTACACCGTCAAGGTGGTCACCGGCTATTTCGGGTCCGTTTCCGGTCTACCGGAAAAGATCGACCGGCGTCTCGAACAGATCAACCGCAGCATGTCACCCTATCTCAAGGACAGCGAGATCAGCCGCTTCAACCGATTTCAGGAGGTCGGTGTCGAGTTTCCGATTTCAAAGGACTTCCTGTGCGTAATGCAGCAGGCGGCCCGGCTCCATGCGCTTTCCGAAGGGGCCTGGGATGGGACTGTGAACCCGCTGGTCGACCTTTGGGGGTTCGGCCGCACCGGCCGGGCGGACCGGCGGCCGCCGCCGGAAAAAATCGCAGCCCTGCTGGGCGACATCGGCTTTCCAAAGATTGAAATCAGGGATGCGGGGGCACTGATCAAACATTATGCCGCCGTGAGCCTGGATCTCTCCTCCATTGCCAAGGGCTACGGCGTGGATCAAGTTGCCGATGAAGTCCGTGAGGCGGGATTCAGTGATTTTCTGGTCGAAATCGGAGGGGAGGTCTATGCCGCCGGCGCTCGGCCGGACGGCCGCCCATGGCGGGTCGGCATCAACCGCCCCAAGACCGACGCGCGTTTCGACGACGTCTACAAGGTCATCGCCCTGAAGGACCAGGCCTTTGCCACCAGCGGGGATTACCGCAGTTTCTTCGTGGAGGACGGCGTGCGCTATTCCCACATCATTGACCCCCGGACCGGCTACCCGGTGCGTGCCGGGGTGGTGAGCGTCTCCATTATGGCGGACAATTGCACCCTGGCGGATGGGCTGGCAACGGCCGTCATGGTTATGGGAGTCGAGAAAGGGCTCGCCCTCATCAACCGACTCGACCACGTGGAAGGCTTGATCGTTACGGAGCTTGCGGACGGAAGCCTGAAGGATCATTTTTCCGAGGGGATCCACCTGCAGACTTCTTCGCCATGATATGGATCCGGCCGTCAACCCGGCAACGCCGCCAGCAGGCTTCCGCTCCATACCGCTCGCGGGCGTTGACAGGAATTGGCGCCCTTCTTACTTTCAGTGAGAAAATAGGGAATTCTGTCGAATTCAGAAACCCGTCCGGGCACACTCCCTGACGGGTTCATGTTGGGTGGCAGCGATCGATCTGCATATGCGCCGAAAAGAGTGGCCTTCACGATTCCGCGCCAGCGGCCAGAAACTGCATCTGGTGAGCCTGGGTTGCGCCAAAAACCAGGTGGACAGCGAGGTGATGCTGGGTCGGCTGAAGCAAGCCGGCTGGACTATCACAAACGATCCCGAAGAAGCTCACACCATCGTCGTCAACACCTGCAGCTTCATCCAGCCGGCGGCCGAGGAATCCATCGACACAATCGTGGAACTGGCCGAATATAAAAAGGCCGGTTCCTGCCGGCGGCTGGTGGTCACGGGTTGCCTGCCGGAACGCTATCGGGAACAGATCGTCCAGGCCATCCCGGAAGTTGATATTTTCCTGGGCACCGGGGCGTTCGATCAGATCGTCCAGGCCGCCGGAGACGATCGACTCGCCCGCGAAGCCATCCTGCCGGACCCCGAGCTGGCTTGCTTGGACCATCCATCCGCCTCCCGCGTGCTGACCGCCCCTCACATGGCCTATCTCAAAATCGCAGAGGGTTGCAGCAACCGCTGCTCGTACTGCATCATCCCCAAACTGCGTGGGCACCACAAAAGCCAACCGCTTGAAGTGGTGATGGCCGAAGCGCAGGAGCTGGTGTCATCCGGCGTCAAGGAGTTGGTGCTGGTGGCTCAGGACACCACCGCTTATGGGCAAGACTTAAACCCTCCGCTGACGCTGGGAAGTCTCATCAGCGGCCTGGCCGGCTTGTCCGCCGGCGGCGAGCGTGAGCCGAAATTCTTCCCCTGGATACGGGTGCTCTACGGCAACCCCGAGAGCATTGAGGAATCCTTCGTGCGTTCCGTAGCCGACCACGCCCAGGTGTGCTCCTATTTCGACCTGCCCATTCAGCATGCCAGCAACCGCATCCTGAAGCGAATGGGCCGCCGCTATACTCGAGAGAAGCTGTGCCGCCTTTTCCGGCGCATCCGGGAAATGGTCCCGGACGCGGTTCTCCGCACGACCGTCATCCTGGGGTTTCCCGGCGAGACCGATCTGGATTTTCAGCAGATGCTGGATTTCGCTGAAGAAATTCGATTTGACCATTTGGGGGTCTTTGTCTATTCTGATGCCGACGATATTCCGTCCCACCGGCTGCGCCAGCATGTCCCGCGGGGCGTCGCTCAGGATCGTTACGATCAGCTCATGTCGACTCAGATGGACATCGCCGCGGAGAAAAACCAGAAACACATCGGCCGAACGCTGCAGGTGCTGATCGAAGAAGATCTGGGCAGCCACCTGTTTGCCGGCCGCACCTGCTTCCAGGCGCCGGAAGTGGACGGGGTCACCTACGTAAACACCGGCACTTCGGCGTTGCCGCTGACCATCGGGGGCTTTGCGCGGGCACGGATCAACGATGCGATGGAGTACGACCTGATGGGGGACGTTGCGTGAGCGATCTGAAGCGGAAGATTCTGGCAGCAGTGCAGGTGGACCTGGAAGCGATTGAAACCGCCCTCGCGGAAAATCTCAAGCCCCACCTCGATCTCGTCCGCGATGTGGCCGGCCATATCCTCTTCAGCGGCGGCAAGCGGCTGCGGCCGCTGCTGATGGTGCTTTCCGCGCGGGTCTGCGACTACACGGGCGGCTACGACAAAACTTTCTCAACCGCCCTGGAATACCTGCACGCGGCCACCCTGCTGCATGACGACTTGGTGGACGGCGCTTCCCTGCGGCGGGGAAAACCCGCGGCTTACCTCAAATGGGGCAATCCGATTGCGGTGTTGACGGGGGACTTTCTGCTGGCCCGTGCGCTGTCCGTTTCCGCCGCTACCGGCAGCGTCAGGATCGTCCAGATCCTGGCCGAGCTGACCGAACAGATGTCCCAGGGAGAAGTCCATCAGCTGATGCGCAAGGGCGACATCCGGCTGGCTGAAGATGAGTATCTGGACGTCATCCGGCGGAAAACGGCCGTGTTGTTCGAGGCGGCCTGTCGGGTGAGTGCCGTTCTCGCCGGCGCTCCTAAGGAAAAAGAAGCCGCTTTGGCGCAATTCGGTTTCAACCTGGGTATGGCCTTTCAGGTCGCCGACGACCTCTTCGACTACACGCTGGAAACTCCTCAGATGGGCAAGCAGGTCGGAGCGGATCTGCGCGAGGGGAAACTGACCCTGCCGGTGATTCACGCCTTGCGGCAGGTACAGGCCGCCGATCGGGAGTGGCTGGTGAGCATCATCCGGAACCCGCAGTTTTCGGCCGAAGACTTTCGCCGAGTGGTCGATCTGCTAGGATCCTGCGGCGCCATCCGCTATGCGGAACAGACCGCCGAAAAGTATATTGCCATCGCCAAGAGGGAGTTGTCCGTTTTCCCGCCGTCGGCGACCCTGGAGACGTTGGTCGATATCGCCGACTATGCCCTTCATCGACATGTTTGAGAAGGGATGGGTGAATTAAAGAGTTCGTCG